>NZ_JBYSYP010000018.1:0-70708 GCF_058783565.1 Novosphingobium sp. FW305-C-111 | reverse complement strand
CATCTCCGCCTCCGCTCGATACGGGGGCCATTGAATCAAATCACCCCCTCAAAGACGAGGGTTTTTCGAGGCGTCCAGGTTATCGCCGCGACGGTGCAGGAGGACGGCTGCCTCGAATACGCCTATGCCGAGGACCTCGCCGAACCCGGCCTGATCCGGGTCAGCGAGAAGTGGCGCGAGCGGGCCTGCCTCGCCGCGCACTTCGCCGCGCCGCACATGAACACCTGGCAGGAAGAGCGCGCCGGGCTGGGCCTCTACGACCGCAACATCCGCATCTGGGACGTCGGCGAGGGCGAGGCGGTCTAGAGGCGCCTCCGCTTTTATATCCGTCCGCCCTGAGCTTGTCGAAGGGCCGTCGTTCCTTCGGACTCGCGCGCAAAAGAAGACCTGTCCTTCGACAGGCTCAGGACGGGCGGTCTCTTGTTCACTTGGTGTACGCAACTCACTCCGCCGGCTGGACCTGCATTCCCCGCCCCCGCAGCGGCAGCCGCCCGAGCCACGCCAGCCCCCGCACCAGCGGCGCGTGCTCGCTCATCCACGCATGGTACTCGCGGTACTTGGGATCGGCCGCGAGCAGGTGCCGCTCCTCGGTCTTGGCCCGCCAGAAATAGATCGCGCTGACCAGGGCGAGAAACACCGTGTTGCGCACCGCGTCTACAGCCGAATGGTTGGTGACGAGGAACGGCAGCGTCGCCAGCCACCAGTAGGCGTTCTTGGCGAGGTATGCCGGGTGCCGCGTCCACGCGTAAGGCCCGTTCGTCAGCACGCCGCGATAGGTCAGGTTGGAAAAGCGCAGGCCGAACGCCACCGTCGCCCAGGCGTAGATCCCGGTCAGCACCACCAGCGCCGCCGCCCACAGCCACAGCAGCGCGGGCATCCCCTGCAGCCAGTACGCCCAGTCGGCGGTCTGCTCCTGGTAGAACAGCGGCCGCCCCGGCTCCATCAGCTGGAACGGCGGATAGCAGGCGAGCGCGGCGAACCAGCCGGTGAAGAACGGGTTGGCGGTGCGGATATGCGCGTCCAATGGCTTCATCGTCAGCAGGTAGCCGACCATCGCGATCTGGACGTCGACCACGAACATGATCTCTGTCGCCGCGACCGACAGCCGCACCGGATCGCCGGCAAACGCGCTCCAGTCGGCCTCGACCACCGCCGCGAAACCCGGCGGCAGGATCGAGATCATGAACGCGCAGAAGAAGCCTTTGACGGCCCAGGCGCGCAAGTGGTGGCGCACCTCCTCCGCGTCATAGGCCTCGCGCCCGATCAGCATCGCCCCGAAATGCCAAGCCCCGTCGCGGGGATTGACCAGCACCCGGTCGAGCCACAGCACGTAAGGCACCGACAGCACCACCAGCAGCGGCGCGGCGGTCCCCAGCACGTCCATCGCGAACAGGTACTGCCCGCGCCAGTACCACCGCGCGAGGCAATAGATGACCGCGATTCCCCCCCAGGTCGCCCACAGCCCGGCGAGCTTGGTGATCGACACGTCGATGACCTGCGACAGCGGGCGCGGGCTGTCCCAGTCGATCCCGGTCGAGGCGCGGCGGTGGACCTTGTCCACCAGCACCGACCACAGCACCATCGGCAGGCCCGAGAACACCACCGCGAGGCACGCGGCGTAAGGCCCCGACAGCGGCGCGTGCGGCCCCGGCAGGCCGAGCACCTCGCTCACCCCCGCCCAGTTCCGGCAGAGGACCAGCCAAAACGCCAGCCCGGCGAGCCCGGCAAGGCCCACCCCCGCCGAGACGTCGCTGGCAGGCCTCGGCGGCACAGGAGACGGCGCACTCATGCGCGTGAGGCTTAGCGGCGAAGGGTGAGGAAAGGGTGAAGGGGTGACGTCTGCTTGCGCTTGGGGGGAAAGTTCGGGATAGCGGACCTAGCGCGGCAAGGGGCTTAAAACGTTCTTTTCACCGAGCTGCACCTCGACACGATGTCGGATGTAAGGATCGCTGTGAGTCCGAGCGATCCGAATTGCGACGGGCAGAAGCTTCGCGACTTCTGTTGAGTACACTTCGGCCTGCATCGTCAGGCTCGGAATGATCCGCCGCTGAACAGATGTGCTTTCAGTAGTTACAATTTGCCGCAGTAGTTCGTCTCTGAACCGTGCCCTAGCTTCAATATAGCTCGGTTGCTTGACATCCCCTTTCACCCAGTACGCCGCGCTCGCTGCACCTGCCTTCTCTCGGTCGGAACCGTCACGAAGTAACTCTGTGAGGCGGCGCATGACTCGACGGGCTCCTATGGCCTTTACTGCAGGCTCGATGAAAAACCGATTGGTGCTGGGATTTTCCTCTTCCACCCCCATCCTCAGCATAATATTCGCCAATGCAGACGGGGCGGCTTGCTTATGGAAAACAGCAGTCACAAATTGCCGTCGCTCGGCATCGCGCAGGGCGTTCTCTACCCATTCTCTTTGCTGTTGATTGTCTAGAGACCCCCCATTCCGCACCAACTTGCGCGTCTCGATGACAATTGCTCTAGCGGGACGATCATCATACGGGTTCTCGCTGATGGCTTCAGCCCAGCGTTTGTATTGACTTTCCCAAGTCATGATCACCTCTTCGATTGAGGTATGCCACGTTTCGCGTTGACCGCAATGTTGGCGTGTCCGGAACGACAGCTTTTGAGTGCAAACTCCGGATTGCCGTCGTACGCGCCTCGCCGCTCAGACACCATCGTCACCCTGTACTTGTTTCAGGGTCCCGGCTGCGTCTTGCTCCGAAGCGGTGTATCGCGAGCAGTTCTCGAAGCTCGCTTTGGCCCGAGAGCTGCGGAGCCAACCGAGAGTGGACCCTGAAACAAGTTCAGGGTGACGACATTTAGGTAAAGAGCCGATGGGTCAGGAGTTCCGTGCGTCGTTGCGAAACGACCACCGCATCAGGATCTTCGCGACGAGGATCACGACCACCGATGAAGGAAACCACGGCCAGAAGGCGATCTCGACGGGGACGGCCCTCCCCATCGCGGACGCGGCAAGGATTGCGGCCAGCGCGATCAGATAAGCCGTCCCGACGCCGAGGGATACCAAATAGCTGGCAAGGAGCAGCTTTGTCCGAAGGCTAAATTCGGGCAGGTCGGCGCTAATGAGCAAGGAATGCCACGCGGCAAGGCGTGAATCCAGAGATGACGCGAAAGGTGCCGAGAGTGGACCCTGAAACGAGTTCAGGGTGACGGGCTTTGTTGACGGAAAGTCTGCCTGCCCCCAACCCCGTCATCCCGTGACCTGCGGCCCAACCTCACCGCCAGGCGGTAATCCGCCCGCCGTCGTCCAGCACGTACAGCGTCTGGTTAGCCACCACCGGCGCCAGGCTCACGCCGTCGCTGAGCTTGTCGAACGGGGTCGCGATGCCGGTGCCGGGGTCGACGTTCATGATCTCGCCGCGCGAGTTGGCGATCCACAGCTTGCCGCCGGCGAGCGCGGGGCCGGTCCAGAAGATCTGGTCCTTGCGCTTTTCCTCGTTCTTGTACTTGGCGAACTGGGTCAGCCAGCGGACCTTGCCGCTGCCCTTTGCGATGCACAGCAGGCGGGCGTCGTCGGTGAGGGTGAAGATCCACTCGCCGGCGATGGCCGGGGTGGAGATGCCGGCGAGGCTCAGTTCCCAGATGCGCTGGCCGGTGACCAGTTCGTAAGCGGCCATGCGTCCGCCCTGGCCGAGCGCATAGACGCGGCCCTTCTCGATGATCGGGTCGGCGTCGACGTCGGTGAGGGTCGAGACCGAGGTGGCGATGGAGGTGCGGGCGAGCGCGTCGGACCACAGCTCGCGCCCGTTTTCATAGCGCCAGGCGATCAGTTCGCCCGAGCTGAAGCCGCCGACGATGGTGCCCTGCCCGGCCGCGGGGGCCGCCACGCCGAACACGCCGCTGGCGGTGGTCGCACCGCCGGCCTGCCACTGCGACGAACCGTCGGCGGCATTGAGCGCATAGATCTGGTTGTCCTGGCTCATCACATAGACCGAGCCGAACGCCAGCGTCGGCGAACCGCGCAGCGGGCCGCCCGGCTTCTTGCGCCACACTTCCGAACCGTTGGAGGCGTCGAGCGCGGCCACTTCGCCCACGCCGGTGGTCACATAGACCCGGCCCGCGGCGAAGCTCACGCCGCCGCCGAAAGCCGAGCTGGCGTTTTCAGCGGGCTTGTAGCTGGCGGTCCAGATCTCGCGGCCGGTGTCGGCGTTGAAGGCGTGGACGACGCCGTTGGTGTCCATCGCGAACAGCGAGCCGCCGCCGATCACCGGCGCGGCGGCGAGGCGCTGCTTGTTGCTCGATCCCGGAATGCTCGCGGTCCACGCCTTGCGCGGCGTTTCGCCGAGCGCGAGGTGGCCGTAGCTCTTGCTGGCGGTACCGCCGGCCTGGGCCCATTCGGCGTTGACCTCGGCCGGGGGCAGGATCACCGAGACGCCGGCCAGCGCCGGGTCGACCTTGGCGCCGCTCTCGATCTTCGACAGCACCGGCACCCGGTCGCCCACGGTGGGCGTGGTCTTAGCCTTGTCCTTGCCGCCGAGGATGCCGCAGCCGCCAAGGGCCAGCGCCATCAGGGCCACGGTGGCGATCCCGGCGGCGCGGGAAACGGGTCGGGTCATCGCTTGCATCCTCATGGAAGTTATTGCGCCGGGGCTTCGAGCTCGGCGACGACCTTGGCCGGGTCCTTCACCGCGTCGACCCCGAGCAGCCCGGCGAGCTGCTGCGCGCGGCGCTGCAGGCTTTCGGGTACGGTCTTGTCCTGCGCGATCTGGCCGAACAGCGGCCCGGCGAGATCGGCGCGGCCCTGCTTGAGATAGGCCATACCGACGAGCTCGCCGGCGCTGCCGAACCACGGGTTGCCGGGCACGGCGAGCGGCTTCAGCCGGTCGATCACCTGCTGCGGCGGGAGCTTTTCGAAGTTGGTGGCAATCTCGCGGATCGTCGCGAGGTCGCGGAAGGCCTTGGGCGAATTGCTGTCGGCGGCAACCTGCGCGAACAGCTTCGCGGCCTCGTCGGCCTTGCCCTGGCGCTGGGCGATCGCGCCCTCGAGGATGCGAACCGAGGCGTCGTAGCCGTCGCTCTTCCCGGTCAGGCCGCCGAGTGCGTCCTTCGCCGGCTTGATGTTGCCCTTTTCGAGGTCGTCGATGGCGAGGACCAGCTTCTCGCCGGTCTCACCCGACTGCTGGTTCGAATAGTGATCCCAGCCGAGCCACCCGGCAAGGCCGAGCAGGCCCACCGCGACCGCCAGGCCGATCGGCTTGCCATAGCGCTTGAACGCGCCGAGCATCTGGTCCTCGCGCAGGGCATCGTCGACTTCGCGCAGGAACGCGTCGTTGGAGGGCGCGCCCTTGGCGGCGGGAAGCTGCGAACCGGACTGCGGATTATTCGGACGAAGGGCCAAGACGGGGCTTTCGGCTGCCAGATGCTAGGGCTGCGGTGTTTAGCGGAGTGGGCCGCCAGTTCAATCCCCGATCCACTGGCAATCCCCCGCTGAACCGGGGGTTAAGGCGGGTTCGGACGGCGTTCAGGGGAATGAGGCGCGTCCCAGCACGGCGGCATAGACCTGCGCATAGCGCGCCGCCATCGTCGCCTCGTCGAACTCGCTGCGCGCGCGTTCGCGGTTGGCCCTGCCGATCGTGGCCCGCCCGGCGTCGTCGGCGGCGAGCGCGGCCAGCGCCCCGGCGAGGGCGCCCTCGTCGCCCGGGCTGACGATGAACGGCCCGTTCGCCTCGCTGACGATGGCAGCGATGTCGCCCACCGCCGGGGCGGCGACGGCCAGCCCCGCGGCCATCGCCTCGACCACCGAAAGCGGGAACTGCTCGCTGTCCGACGACAGCGCGAACAGGTCGAACAGCCCGACCACCGCCGCCGGATCGGCGACATGGCCGGGCAGGTGGACGCGGTGGCCGATGTCGAGCCGCATCGCCTCGTCGAAGATCGCGTCGCGCTCAGGCCCCTCGCCGAGGATGACCAGCTGCCATTTGGGCGGCATCCCGGCAAAGGCGCGGACGAGGCGCGGCAGGTTCTTCACCGGGCGAAGGCCGGCCATCGTGCCGAGCCACTTCTCCCCCGGCCGCTTGATCACCCGGGGCAGCGCGTCGGGCCGCGCCTTGCGGCCATAGACGGCGGTGTCGATCCCGTTGGCGATGCGGTGAACCTTGGCTCGCGGCTGGCGCCACGTTTCGAGCGCGATCCGCTCGAGCCGGCCCGAGGGCACCACCAGCCCTTGCGCCCGCGACAGGCCGAGCATCCGGTACCAGTTGCGCGTGGTCTTGAGCTTCGCCGCCTCGTCGGCGTTGAACCCGTCCTCGTGATGGACCAGCGGGGCGAGGCCCAGGCCGGGGCCGAACAGCGCGTGGGCGACCACCGCATCCATCGCGCCCCAGTTGTAGGTCAGGATCAGGTCGAAGCCCTGCATCCCCTTCGCCAGCGTCTGCAGCCGGCGGACCCCGAACTTGCCGGCAAGCGCGGGGAAGGCCAGCGGATACTGGACCTTGACCGCCTTCGACAGGTCTTTCGCCGCGCCCATCCTGCCCGGCTCGGCAGAGACGACCGAATGGACCACGCCTTTGGCAAAGCGGTTCATCAGCGCGACCGAGCGGCGCTCCTTGCCGCCCGCGTCGAACGAGGAGTGGAGGTGCAGGACCCGGAGCGGCGCCGCGGGCTTTGCGCTCATGCCACCCGTGCCAGCAGCCGGTCGATGGCCGCGAGCGAGGCCGGCTCGTCGAGCGTCGGGGCATGGCCGACGCGCGGCACCGTGACCACTTCGGCATCGGCGACGTCGCGCGCCATCCGCGCCGCCGTCTCCGCGCCGAGGATGTCCGAATGTTCGCCGCGCAGCACCGCCACCGGCCGTCCGCGCAGCGCATGGTAAAGCGGCCACATGTCGACCTGCGGGGTCGCCCCTGCCGGGGCCTCGAACGGCTCGGCGATCTTCATGTCATAGTCGAACGCGATCCGCCCGCTCGAACCCAGCACCATGGTCCGCTTGGCGATGCGCAGCCAGTCGGCGACGTCGAAGTCCGGATAGACCTCGCCCTGCGCCTCTTGCAGCGCGCGGGCCGCGTGCATCCACGTCTCGAAGCTGCGCCCCTGCCCGACATAGCCGCGAATCCGCTCGAGCCCTTCGGCAGAGACTTCCGGGCCGACATCGTTGAGCACGACCCCGGCGATCCGGCTCGCGTCCTTGCCGGCAAGGAGCATCGTCAGGAGCCCGCCAAGCGATGTGCCGAAGGCGACGAAGCGCGCTATGCCTTCCTGCTCCAGCAGCAGCTCGACATCATCTAGGTACTGCAGCGGCTGGTACGTCATCGGATCGCGCGCGTAATCGCTGTCGCCACGACCGCGCATCTCGGGGCAGATCACGCGCCACGTCGGCGAAAGCCGCGCGGCGAGGTCCTCGAAATCGCGGGCGTTGCGGGTCAGGCCGGGCAGGCACAGCAGCGGCGGGCGGGCGGAATCGCCGGGATAGTCGCGGAAGTGCAGCTTCAGGCCATCGCGGCTGGTCCAGCTGCGATCCTCGTATTGCGCCATGTTTTCGCGGGTCCTTCGTCGCGGCCGCGCTTGCCTCGCGCCCCGTGCGGCCCCACTATTGCCGGGATGCCCCGTTCTTCGCAAGTCTTGCCGGCGTGAGCTACGCCCCCGACCCGCGCATTCTCGCGCTTTCCGGCTGGATCGGCGACCCGGTAGGGCCAGCGCCCTTCCCGCTGACGACGCTGCGCTTCCGCAACGATCGCGCGGCGGCGCAGGTGGGCCTGGAGGCGCTCCCGGACGAAGAGTGGGTCCGGCACTTCGGCCGGTTCGAACCGCTGCCCGGCAACCTTCCCCGGCCGCTGGCGCTACGTTACCACGGGCACCAGTTCCGGGTGTACAACCCCGACCTCGGCGATGGCCGCGGGTTCCTGTTCGCACAGATGCGCGATGATCGCGGCCGCCTGCTCGACCTTGGCACAAAGGGTTCGGGGCAGACCCCGTGGAGCCGCCAGGGCGACGGCCGCCTGACACTCAAGGGCGCGGTGCGCGAAATCCTCGCGACGGAAATGCTCGAGGCGCTGGGCGTCAACACCAGCCGCACCTTCTCGGTCATCGAAACCGGCGAGGAATTGTGGCGGGGCGACGAGCCTTCGCCCACCCGCTCCGCGGTGCTGGTCCGCCTGTCCCACGGCCACATCCGCATCGGCACTTTCCAGCGCCTTGCCGCGCTGGAGCTGGCGGACGAGATGGCGCAGTTGGTCGAGTACTGCCTCGAGACCTACCCCGGCCCCGGGATGCCCGAGGGCGTCGCCGAGCCCGAAAACCGCGCCGCCCGCCTGCTCCACCAGGTGGTCGAACGGCTGGCCGACCTCGCCGCGAGCTACATGGTCGCCGGCTTCGTCCACGGCGTGCTCAACTCCGACAACATGAACATCTCGGGCGAGAGCTTCGATTATGGCCCGTGGCGCTGGCTGCCGAGCTGGGATCCGGGCTTCACCGCCGCCTATTTCGACCACCAGGGCCTCTACAGCTTCGGCCGCCAGCCCGAGGCGATTCACTGGAACTGCGCGCAGCTGGCCATCGCGCTGCGCACCCTCTCGCCTGCGCCGCCGCTGATCGAAGCGCTCGAACGCTTCCCGCTGCTATACCAGCAGGCGATTGCGCGCCGCTGGTGCTGGCGTCTCGGCGTGCGGCAACGCGGGCTCGACGAGGACACGGCGCTGGTCGGTGCATGCGAGAAGGCGATGCGGGAGGCCGGCGGCACGGTCGATGGGTTCTTCTTCGACCATCGCAGCGGGCGCGGCACGCCAGGCGATCCGGCGCTGGCGGGCGAGCTGGCCAAGGCCGAGCCGATCGAGTCTGATCACCCATACTGGTCCGATCCGGCACCCCAGTCGATGCTGGTGGACGAGGTCGAAGCGATCTGGTCCGCCATCGCCGAGCGCGATGACTGGGAGCCCTTGGCGGACAAGATCGCCGCGCTGCGCCGCATGGGCGAGGCGCACGGTGCGCCTCCGGTCGCGGCTGGGCAATAGGGCGCTTGGTCCGGTACGAGGGCCACGCTGGATTTGGGTTCGCGCAAAGGCGCTAAGGAAAAAGAAGGCGCAAAGGGGGCTGCGCCCCCTCTTCCACATCATCCCGGGCTTGAGCCGGGGTCCCGCTTCTGTCGATTCACGCGGACAAGTAGAACGGGATACTCGCGCAGAGTTCGCAGAGTACGCAAAGAGGATGCGCGCCCTCGGCGATGTTGCGCGTGATATCGGTTCACGCAGAGACGCGGAGGAAGAAAAGGGACGCAGAGGGGGTGCGCCGGGCCGAAGGCCCTTTCATTCATCGGGCGCTGCCGCAAACGCATGGTTATAGCAGGAGGCCGGCTTCGCCGGTGGCGCGGCATCTTCGTGCCTTTGTGTGAGCCTACTATCCCTTTTGACCGAAGGTCAGGAGATGGCCCCCGCCTTTGCGGGGATGACAACGGTGGGAGTGTGTACAAAGCCTCTTTGCGTCCTCTGCGAACTCTGCGCGAGTATCGTCTTTCTTCCTTGCGCCTTCTTTCCCTTCGCGCCTTTGCGCGAACCCCTTCTTCTCCGCGCCTCCGCGTCTCTGCGCGAACCAATCTTTCCAACACCCCGCCGAAACGGAGCAAGTGGTTGGATACATGTAGGATTTGAACTCCTAGCCCCGACGAATCGGATCGGGAGCGGGCTAGGCCGGCCCAGCCTCGTTCCTTCGCTGGAAACAGCGACGCGGCCGGCGCGGCGGCGGGTGAGAACGGGGCGCTGAACTCAAGCCCTGTACAGGCCCCCAGCGCCAAGCCCGGATGACGGGATGGAAGCGATATGCTTCCCTCATGGCGCGGCACAGTCAGCCGTGAGGGCGTCGTTTCGTTCGCGAGCCTGCGAACCTCGCCCCGGCCCGTTGTCCTCACAGGCCGAGCGCACCGGGCGTCTGCTCCCCTTGCGCCGTTCGCAACGCGTACAGACACCGCCCCTCCCGCGGCACATGGCGCCGCGGCCGGCCGCGCGATCTGATAGTTTCAGCTTAGCGTCACGTCCGGGGTCGCTGCCGGATGGTTTGTCGTGATTGCTGAAAGCCCCCCCCGACCCGCTGTTCGCTTCGCGAACGCCTGCGGCTCCCCGCGTGCGGGAGGGGGAGATTCAAGGCCTACCTCCCGGCTAGCGCGACCAGTTCCCCTCCCGCAGGCGGGAGGGGTAAGGGGTGGGCATATCGCGTGCTGCAATTAGACGTGGGCGTACCGCATCCAATCGCCCAGCCTCACAGCGGATCCAGGCCATGGAGGAGGCCGCAATCCCAAGCCCTCTCCATTTTTTCCAGAGGGACATATCGAAGCGGCAGCGGCGCAGAGGCTGACGGAGGAGCTCAGGACTTCTTCTTCGGCGGCGTCGCCGGCTTGCCCGCGGGCTGCCCGCCGGGCTTGGCCGCCGGCGCGGTGCCGGGCTCGGGCTGGATACCGGCCATCGCACGCGGTTCGATGCTGATGCCGTAGAGCTTCCAGCGCCCCTGCTCCCACTGGAAGTAGAGATCGAAGAAAATCGCGGTGGGGCGCAGGCCGAAATAGCCGCGCACTTCGAACACGTCGGGCTGCACCAGCAGCGGCGCGCCGATGTAGTTGGGCACGACCAGCAGAGCGTTCGACAGGTCGATGCGCTGGGCGCGGAGCGAGGCAAAGACTTCGGCAAGCCGCGCCGGATCGTTGTTGATCTGGAACCCGCTGGCCGAGGTGTCGCGCAGCACCGAATAGTTGCCCGAACGATTGGCGTGATCAACCATCGCCATCGTCGACCAGATCAGTTTGGCCAACTCGAGATCCCCCGGCACCGGCTGGGCCGAAATCGGCGGCGCGGTCTGGGGCATCGCGGCAGAAGGAACGCACAGCGCGGCGAGCGCGGCGGAAATGAAAAGTGCCGGGGCGCGAAGCCCCGGCACGAAGGTTTTAATCCGGGTCATCCTGCGTGGATGTCCTCTTATTCTGGAGACGTCAATTACCAGGCGATCTGGAAGCCGCCGCGTGCACCGACTTCGCCGCTGTCGAAGCCGACGCCGACGCCGGCGCTGATCGAGGCGTTCTCGCCGACGCGGGCGCTCATCGCCATCGTGCCGGCCGCCTTGTTCTGGTAATAGCCGATCCCGCCCGACAGGCCGAACTTGGCGTCGCCCGGCAGCGCCGGCGATTCCATGGCGAGCGCCATGGCGATGCCTTCGTTGGCCTTGTCGACGTCATCGAACAGCTGGTTGATCTGCGCGGTGTGCTGCGTGGTCAGCGACTGCAGCGACGCGATCTGCGTGGTGTGAGTCGCCGTCACCGTCTCGAGCGCACTGATCCGGTTGATCGTGCCCGAAACCGACGGACCCGCACCCAGCGTGCCCGAGGCATCGACCGTGGCGAAGCTGGTCGCGCCGACCTGCGCCGCGGTGCTGGCCGCAAGGTCACCCACCGTGACCGAGCTGCCCGTGCCGCCAATGACCACCTGGTTCGCCCGGGTGGCGGTAGCGCCGGTGCCGATCGCGGTCGATCCCGCGAAACCGGCAGTGGCGCCGAAGCCCACCGCAGTGGCGTTAGCGCCGGCCGCGCTGGAGTTCTTGCCGACCGCAGTCGCCTGCACGCCCGCCGCGTTGGCCTGGTGGCCGAGCGCCGCGCTGAGGTTGCCGGTGGCCGAGGCCTGCCAGCCGAACGCCTGCGCGCCGCGGCCCGAGGCGACCGATTCGCCGCCGACGGCGGTCGAGTGGAAGCCGCTGGCGTTGGCCTTGTCGCCCACTGCCACCGCGTCTTCGTCCGAGGCGATCGCGCCGTTGCCGAGCGCGGTCGAGGTCAGGCCCGAAGCCGAGGAGCTGTCACCCAGCGCGACAGCCGAAGCGCCCGCCGCGTTGGCTGCGAAGCCGCCGGCGAAGGCATTGGCGCCAGCCGAGTTGGCGTTCTTGCCGACCGCAGTCGACTGCACGCCCGAGGCATTGGCCTGGTGGCCCGCGGCGAGGCTCAGGTTGCCCGTGGCCTGCGACTGCCAGCCGAACGACTGCGCCCCGCGGCCCGAAGCCACCGCTTCGCCGCCGACGGCGGTCGAGTGGAAGCCGCTGGCGACCGACTTGTCGCCCAGCGCCACCGCGTCTTCGTCGGAAGCGGTTGCGCCGTTACCGGCAGCCAGCGAGGTCGTGCCGCTCGCCACCGCGGCGGTATCCCCGGTCGCGGCGAAGAATACCAGCTCGGCCGTGTTGGCGTCGATCTGGGTCTGCAGGTTGGCGTCGGCAGCGGCGCGGGTGCTCGCTTCGGCGTCGATGTTTGCCTGGAGCGTCGTGTCCGCGGCGGCGCGCAGCGCAGCTTCGTTGGCGACGGCGGTGTTGACCTGGCCGACAGTGGCGGCATCGCT
The DNA here is from genome assembly GCF_058783565.1 of Novosphingobium sp. FW305-C-111. Lineage (NCBI taxonomy): Bacteria > Pseudomonadati > Pseudomonadota > Alphaproteobacteria > Sphingomonadales > Sphingomonadaceae > Novosphingobium > Novosphingobium sp. FW305-C-111. The sequence goes on along the minus strand of NZ_JBYSYP010000018.1, from coordinate 58,397 downwards.
GTTGGCGACGCCGTCGGCGACCTGGACGATCCGGCGCTGGAGGACGAAGTTACCGACCGAGACGGTGTTCGCCTGGTCCGCGACCGAGTCCGCACCCAGCGCGACCGAACGGTCCCCGCTGGCGTTGGCCGAAGCGCCGACAGCAGTCATGTTGCCGAGCTGCGGATTGACGTTCGAGGCCGTGGCTCCGCCGCCGATCGCGACCGCGCCCGGGTTGTTGGCGAGGCTGTTGATGCCGACGGCAACCGAGGAGAGGCCGTGGGCGTCGGCGCCCGAACCGAACGCCGAACCCTGCAGGCCGGCGGTGGCCGCACCCGGGCCGTTGGCGGCGACGTAGGTCAGCTCCTGGGTGTTGACGTCAATCTGCGACTGCAGGTTCGCGTCAGCCGCGGCGCGGGTGGTCGCTTCGGCAGTGATATTGTTTTGCAGAGTGGTGTCCGCAGCAGCCCGGGTGGCCGCTTCGGCGTCGATGTTCGACTGGAGGGCCACGTCGGCAGCGGCGCGGGTCGCGGCCTCGGAGTCGATGTTCGACTGCAGCGTCACGTCCGCAGCAGCGCGGGTCGCGGCCTCGGAGTCGATGTTCGACTGCAGCGTCACGTCCGCAGCAGCGCGGGTCGCGGCCTCGGCGTCGATGTTCGACTGGAGCGTGACGTCGGCAGCGGCGCGGGCCGCGGCTTCGGCGTCGATGTTGCCCTGGAGGGTGACGTCGGCCGCAGCGCGGGTCGCGGCCTCGGCGTCGATGTTCGACTGCAGCGTCACGTCCGCAGCGGCGCGAGTCGCGGCCTCGGCGTCGATGTTGGACTGCAGCGTCACGTCCGCAGCGGCGCGGGTCGCGGCCTCGGCGTCGATGTTCGACTGCAGCGTCACGTCCGCAGCAGCGCGAGTCGCGGCCTCGGCGTCGATGTTCGACTGCAGCGTCACGTCCGCAGCGGCGCGAACTGCGGCTTCGGCGTCGATGTTGCCCTGGAGGGTGGTATCGGCCGCAGCGCGGGCAGTTGCCTCAGCATCAAGCTGACCGAAGTTCACTGCATCCGTCGGCGCGCTGCCCGCCGCAACGTTCACCAAGCGGCGCTCCGCTCCAGAGGTGCCGAAAGACACTGTGCCGGCCAGATTTGCCACCGAATTCTGACCGATGGCGACCGAATTAGCAGCACTCGCGCTCGAACCCTGGCCGAGTGCGGTGGCCGCCGGGCCCGTCGCTTGGGCTTGCGCGCCGATTGCTGTTGAGGCGATGCCGGTTGCCTGAGCCTGCAGGCCGTTGGCGGTCGAGATCAGTCCGCTCGCGTTCGAGAGGACGCCGGTCGCAGTCGCGCCAGTGGCCGAAGCATTCGATGCCGCGCCGAGCGCAGTGGAAGCGAGTCCGCTCGCGTTTGCGTCGGTACCGAGGGCTGATCCGCCGTTTCCAGTCGCCTGCGCATTACCGCCGAGGGCGATCGACTCGTTGCCGGCAGCGTTGGCACCGCCCTGCGCAGTGTTGACCTGCAGCGGCGCAAATGCCGCCTTGGCCTGGCCGATCGTGACTGCATCAGAGTCCGCTATACCGTCGGCAACGTTCACGATCCGGCGCTGGAGGACAGCGTTGCCGACAGAGACAGTGTTCGCCTCGTTCGCGACGGAGCCTGCGCCCAGGGCGACCGAGCGGTCTCCAGTGGCGGTGGCGGTCGTGCCGATGGCCGTCATGTTGCCGAGCTGCGGATCGGCGTTCGAAGCCGTGGCACCCGCGCCGATAGCCACGGCCGAGGGGTTGTTCGCGTCGGCGTTCACACCGACCGCGGTCGCGCCGATTCCGTGTGCGTTCGCGTTGACGCCGCATGCGGTGCCAGCGATGCCCGAGGTCGCACCGCCATCGGTGTCGGCCGCGTCGGCAACCCCGTTGTTGTTGGTGTCAAGAAGGCACTCGGTTGCCGAAGCGGGGCTGGACAGCGATACCGTGGTAAGCGCGATCGCCATGGCGCCGGCAGAACCGACAGCGAAGAGAGCCGCGAAACCGCGGCGGTTGGAAACAGCAGCCATCAAACATCCCCTGCAAATTGCCCCCGGGAGCCCCCGGATGCGGGAAACGGTAATTGGGCTTCGTTGAGCCCGTGAATGCGACCACCGTTAGTTATCGTTGTGAGTGAACAATTACGCGATCATTGCTGCAAGTCAAATGCCCTGCATCAAATGTTAGCGAAGTGCGTCCGGAACCGTCGCATTTCCGCAGGATCGCGCTGTGACGATCGTCACATTCGCCGATCGGACGGTTCCTCCTCCGCGAACGCCCTACCCTTTCTTTTGCGCAGCATTTCCGGCTATGGCGACGGCAGGCGTGCGAAGTCGCACCTGAAACCAGTTCCAGCGAGGAAAGCCCGACAGCCCGTGGCAGCCGAGATCGTCTCCATCGAACCTGCAACCGGCGCCGAAGTCTGGCGCGGCGCCGTCGGCGATGTCGACGCCCTCGTCACCCGCGCCCGCCGTGCCTGGCCGGCATGGGCGGCGCAGCCGCTGTCGACGCGAATCGAGCTGGTTCGCCGCTTCGCCAACGAGGTGCGCAAGGAGGCCGACAAGCTGGCCACCCTGATCGCGCGCGAGACCGGCAAGCCGTTGTGGGAAGCCCGCAGCGAGGTCGAGAGCGTGATCGGCAAGGTCGAGATCTCGATCCGCGCCTATGCCGAGCGCACGAGCCAGCGAAAGCTCGACAGCGCGCTGCAGGGGACTGCCGCGCTGCGCCACAAGCCGCACGGGGTGATGGCGGTGCTGGGGCCCTACAACTTCCCGGCGCACCTCCCCAACGGCCATATCGTGCCCGCCCTGATCGCCGGCAACGCGATCGTGTTCAAGCCGTCGGAAAAGACCCCGGCAACCGGCGAATTCCTCGCCCAGTGCTTTCACCGTGCCGGGATCTCTGCGGCGGTCGTGCAAGTTCTTCACGGCGGGCCGGAGGAAGGCCAGGCGCTGGTCAGCCACGAAGGCATCGACGGCGTCCTATTCACCGGCTCGGCCCATGCCGGGATCGCCATCAACCGCCGCCTTGCCGCCGATCCGGGCAAGATCGTCGCGCTCGAGATGGGCGGCAACAATCCGATCGTGGTGTGGGACACGCCCAAGCTGCAGGACGCCGCGGTGCTCGTGGTCCAGTCCGCCTTCATGTCGGCCGGGCAGCGCTGCAGCAACGCCCGCCGCCTGATCGTGAAAGACGAACTGGCCGAACCCTTGCTGGCCGAGGTCAAGCGGCTCGCCGACCGGATCATCGTTGGCGCGCCGTTCGACGAACCCGCGCCGTTCATGGGCCCGGTGATCGACAACCGGACCGCCGACGGTCTGACCGAGAGTTTCCTCTATCTGCTCTCGAACGGCGGACGGGCGATCAAGCACCTGATCCGCCTGCGCGAAGACCTCCCGTTCCTCTCGCCCGCGATCATCGACGTCACCGCGATGAAGGAGCGTCCGGACGTCGAACTGTTCGGCCCTCTGCTCCAGGTCGTGCGCGTCAACGACTTCGACGAGGCGATTGCCGAGGCCAACGCCACCCGCTTCGGTCTCTCGGCCTCGCTGGTCGGGGGCGAGCCCGCCGACTACAACCGCTTCTGGGCCAACGTCCGCGCCGGGATCATCAACTGGAACCGGCCGACCAACGGAGCCTCGTCGGCCGCGCCGTTCGGCGGGGTCGGGCTGTCCGGCAATCACCGGCCCAGCGCGTTCTACGCCGCGGACTACTGCGCCTATCCGGTCGCCTCGACCGAGATGGACCAGCCCCGCGCCCAGATCGGCGTCGGTCTCAGCGACGACTGACCGGGGGCTTCTCTTCGGGATACGGACCAGGCCGTGCGCTATCCGCCGGACCGCCGGGCTCGACCGCGGCGTTGCGGCGGTTCTGCTGCGACAGGTCGGTATCGGTGAGCAGCGGGTCGAACAGCACCGCGTCCATCTTCGGGTCGGAATAGACCGCGTCGGCCTTCGCCGGCCCGTCCTTGCCGCACGCGGCGAGGGACAGGACCAGGGCCATGGCAGCAAGGGCGCACGAGGGTCGCATCGTTAACCCTGAATGCCCGGGCCCGGTTAATTTGACGTTGCTGACCGGCGCCTGACCGCAAAAGGGCGCCCCGGCGAATTGGCCGGGGCGCCCCATGCGTCGGTTCGGGAACTCTGGCTTAGCGGCAGCTCGACCCGCCGCGATCGATCTCGCGGCCGATCAGCGCACCGGCCGCACCGCCGAGAATCGCGCCGAGGGTGCGGTCGCCGCGGCGTCCGGCCACCTCGCGGCCAAGCAGCGCGCCGCCGGCAGCGCCGATGATCAGGCCGGTCGTGCCGTTCGACTTGCGGCAGTAATAGCGACCGTCGTCCCCGCGCCACACGCGGGTGTCGCGGCGCAGCGGCTCACCATAATAGGAGTCATTGTAGCCGGAGCGGCCATAACCACTGTCATAGCCGCGGTCGTAGCCGCGATCATATCCGCGCTTGTACTTGTGATGTCCGCGACCGTGATCCCAGCTGGTGTCACCAAGAATCTGAGCGGTTGCAGCGGCAGGGGCATGCGTAGCGGGGGCCGCGGCGACCGGCAGCGCGGTCGCGAGCGAGCCGGTTGCGGCGAGGCCAAGGGCGAGGGTCCTGAGTGTTTTCATCGTGGGTCTCCTTCGTTCCGTGCGGCAATTCGACCTACGGGTGAATCGTCGTTGGTTCATGTCTAGACCTCGGAACATGAATGATCGGCAACGCTTTGGTCAGATTTGGGGAAAGCGACGAGGCGAGCCAAGCCGCTGTTGAACCGTTGCAAATCACAGGATTCCCGGCGGGGGTTGCACGCGCGGCCCTGGGCCGCCAATGCGCCCGCATGGAACGCGCTGCCCTCAAAGACAACGGCCTCGCCATGGCCGTTGCGGCCTATCTGATGTGGGGGCTGCTGCCGCTGTACCTGCAGCTGCTCAAGCACGTTCCGGCTCTCGAACTGCTCGGCTGGCGTATCGTCTTTACCCTGCCGGTGTGCCTCGCCGTGCTGGCCAGGCGGGGCGAGCTCCGTGCGCTGGGCACCGCGCTGGTAACGAAGCGGACCGTCCTGCCGCTGCTCGGGAGCGCGCTGTTCATCGGCCTGAACTGGCTGATCTTCCTGGTCGCGGTGGCCGAGGACCACGTGATGGCGACGAGTCTGGGATATTACATCAACCCGCTGGTCTCGGTGCTGTTCGGCGTGGTGCTGCTGGGCGAGCGGCTGTCGCCGCGGCAGTGGGCGGCGGTCGCCATAGCCGGAGCGGGCATCGCGGTGCTGGCGACAGGTGCGCTCGGGACGCTGGCGATCAGCCTGAGCCTGGCCTTCAGCTTCGCGCTCTATGGGTTGTTCCGCAAGAAGATCGAAGTCGGCGCGGTCGTGGGGCTGACGGTGGAGACGGCCGTGCTGTTCCCGGCCGCGGTGGCACTTGTCGTCTGGTATGCACTCCAGCCGGCGGGCTCGGCCGTGTCGGGCCAGCCGCTCACCACGCTCGAGATGTTCGGCTCCGGCGTGGTAACCGCGATTCCCCTGATGCTCTTTGCCGGCGCGGCCCGGCGGCTCGACCTGTCAATGCTGGGGTTCATCCAGTTCCTCTCGCCGACCATCACCTTCGTCGTCTCGCTGATGCTGGGCGAGACGCTCGACCCGCTGAAACTCGCCAGCTTCGTCCTGATCTGGCTGGCAATCGCGGTCTTCAGCTGGGACCTGTGGGCGGCGCGGCGGCGGAGACTGGCAGCCTAGGCCAGCCGCCAGCCGAGCGTTTCGCCGGCATGGAACGGGACGATCGGGGTGCCGTTGGCGTCGATCGTCGCGGGGACCTCGACCGGTTCGCGCACCAGCGTGACCGTGCCTTCGTTCACCGGGAGCCGATAGAACGCCGGCCCGTTGAGCGAGGCGAACCCCTCGAACCGGTCCAGCGCCTCCTCTTCCTCGAACACGGCCAGATAGCTTTCGAGCGCGAAGGGCGCATTGAAGATCCCGGCGCAGCCGCACGCCGCCTCCTTGGCGGACACCGCGTGCGGGGCCGAATCGGTGCCCAGGAAGATGCGCGCGAAACCGGACGTCGCAAGCTTGCGAAGTGCCAGCCGGTGCTTCTCGCGCTTGGCCACCGGCAGACAGTAGGCATGCGGGCGAATGCCGCCGACCAGCATGGCGTTGCGGTTGATGTGGAGGTGTTGCGGGGTCACCGTCGCCGCCACGTTGTCGCCGGCGCTTTCGACGAACTGCGCGGCTTCCTCGGTGGTGATGTGCTCGAACACCACGCGCAAGCCCGGCAGGTCGCGGACCAGCGGGCGCAGCGTGCGCTCGATGAACACCGCCTCGCGGTCGAAGATGTCGACGTGGGCGTCGGTCACCTCGCCGTGGATCAGCAGCGGCATCCCGATCGCCTGCATCCGCTCGAGCACCGGATAGATGTTGCGGATATCGGTGACGCCGTGGGCCGAGCCCGTCGTGGCGTGGGCCGGGTAGAGCTTGGCGGCGACGAACACCCCGGCGGCGAACCCGCGCTCGACCTCGTCCGGATCGGTGTGGTCGGTGAGGTAGAGCGTCATCAACGGGGTGAACCCGGCACCGTCGGGCAGCGCCGCGAGGATGCGGTCGCGGTAGGCGGACACACCGGCGACGTCGGTCATCGGCGGGCTCAGGTTGGGCATGACGATCGCCCGCGCGAACTGGCGCGCGGTGTGCGGGACCACGCCCTTCAAGACCTCACCGTCGCGCAGGTGGACGTGCCAGTCGTCGGGGCGGCGGATGGTGATGCTCTGGATCATACGCAGCCCCATATCCGTCCGTCCTGAGCTTGTCGAAGGACTGTTCTTCTTTGTGCGGCGAAAAAAGGAAAAGCTGTGCTTCGACAAGCTCAGCACGGACGGGCATGGAATTAATGGCTTGGGACGCTATCTGTCACCCATGACCCGCCTTTTCAGCCGCGCCGTGATCCGTATTTCCGCCCTCGACGGGAGCGAGAGCGCCGCGGGGTTTCTCCAAGGCCTCGTCACCAATGACGTGGCCGGTACGCTGCCGGTGTGGACCGGGCTGCTGACCCCGCAGGGCAAGGCGCTGTTCGACTTCCTCGTCTGGCCCTCGGGCGACGACCTGCTGCTCGACTGCGAGGCAGAATTTGCCGACGAGCTGGTTCGCCGCCTCTCGCTCTACCGCCTGCGCCGGCGTCTTGCGATTGCGCGCGACGAATCGGTCGCGGTCCACTGGCGGCCGCACGAAGGCGACGGCGCGGCGAGCGATCCGCGGCTCCATGCATTGGGCGAACGCTGGCTCGCGCCGGTTTCGGCCGACGACGCCCCGGTCGACGAGGAATGGCGGGCGCACCGCCTGTCGCTCGGCGTGACCGAAGGCCGCGCCGAACTGGGCAGTGACCAGACGCTGTGGCTCGAATGCAATGCGGCGGAGCTGAACGGGGTGAGCTTTTCGAAGGGCTGCTACATCGGCCAGGAAAATACCGCGCGGATGAACTGGCGGCAGAAGGTCAACCGGAGGCTGGTGGTGGTTCCGCTGGACCGCTCGCAGGAAACCCGGCGGCGGATCGCCTATCCCGAGTTCGGTCTTGCCGTCGACCATCTGCGGGTCGACGATATCGATCCCGGGCTTGCCCCCGCCTGGCTTGACCTCACCCCTTCTGGGGAATGAAGCCGGACTTTTCGAGCCCTTCCATCAGCATCGCCTCGGCCTTGTCGCGCGCGGCGTGACGCGGCAGATCGAGCGCCTGGCTGAGCGGGCCGCCCATCAGCGAATCGCCGAGCGCCATCAGGGTCAGCGCGAGCGTGTTGCCGCGCTGGATGTCCGAGGAATACTCGTTGAGGTCGACCACGAGGTCGTGAATCGTGTCGACGATCGGGTCGAGCGCGTCCTCGTTACCCGAGAGCAGCATCCACGAAGCCAGCGCGCCCGCACCCTCGCGGTCGAAGGCATCGAACGTCAGGTCGACGACGTCGCGCGGCCGCCCGATGCCCTCGCGGCTGGCGATCACCGCATCGCGAATCGTCGCGCAGATCGTCTCGGTGAGGTGCTTGGCCAGTTCCTTCTGCAGCCCGGAGGCCGAGCCGAAGTGGTGCAGCAGGTTCGCATGGGTGCGCCCGATTCGCGCCGCGACGGCTTTCAGGGTGACGGCCTGCGGGCCCAGCTCGATCAGCAGCGAACGCGCCGCTTCGAGCGCGGCGGTGCGGCTCTCCTCGGGCGACAGGCGTTTCCTTATTGACATTTGTGTAAGTAATTCCATATTGGGAGCCATAACACTCCCAGCCCCCAGGGTCCGCAATTATGACCGACACCCGAGTAGAACCCGCCGTCGCCGACCGCAAGCCGCTCTCCGCAGCGACGCCGGAAGACCTTTCGATCACCATCCGCGATCGCCGCTTCGGCCGGGGCCAGAAGCCCGGCCGCTGGTGGCTGGCCGGTGATCCGGTCGCGACCGCCTGGCACAACGCCCTGTCGGCCACCTTTCCGCGCGGCGAGGCATTCTTCATCGAGGCGGTAAAGGCCCACCGCGATGGCGCTCCGCCCAAGCTCGCCGAGGAGATCCGCGCGTTCGTGAAGCAGGAGATCAACCACACCCGCGAACACGTGGCGTTCAACCGCGCGGCCACCGATGCCGGCTATGACATCGCCAAGATCGACTGCCGGGTGGAGGAATTGCTCGCCCTGACCAAGGACCGGCCGGTCATCCTCAACCTCGCCGCGACCATGGCGCTCGAACACTACACCGCGATGATGGCGCACGAATTCCTTGCCAACCCGAAGCACTTCGCCGGGGCCGAGCAGGAAACCGCCGACATGTGGCGCTGGCACGCAATCGAGGAGATCGAGCACAAGGGCGTCGCCTATGACACCTGGCTCCACGCCACCCGCAACTGGAGCCGGTGGAAGCGCTGGAAGGTCAAGTCGCTGATGATGCTCATCGTGACCAAGAACTTCATCACCCACCGGGTCGAGGACACGATCGACCTGCTCGCCCAGGACGGCTTGACCGGGGCGAAGTGGAAGTGGCGGCTCGCCGCCTACCTGCTGTGGCAGCCGGGCGTTCTGCGCCGGGTTTTCCCGGCGTGGGTCAGCTACTTCCTGCCCGGCTTCCACCCATGGAACCACGACGACCGCGCGCTCATCGGCAAGGCCGACAGCGCGTTCGCCGATGCCGTGGCGGTGGCGGCCTGATCGGAAATCCTCCCTGTCCGCAACGCGGACGGGGAGGAACGGCCTAAGCCGCGCGCATTCGCGGTTCGTCGTCCCCGCAATTGTCGCAGTCCCCGGCGGCGCCGAGGTCGATCTCGTGGACGACCGACAGCGCCACCGCGTCACGCGCCAGACTGTACCGCGGGCGGATCTCGCCGGTGGGGCGGAAACCCAGCTTGCGCAGGACCCGGCCCGAGGCGGGGTTGTCCTCGAAGTGCCCGGCGACGATCCGCCGGTGCCCGAGCGTCCGCGCCAGGGTGAGCACTGCCCGCGCCGCCTCGGTCGCATAGCCCTTGCCCCACTCGTCGCGGGCGATCCAGTAGCCCAGCTCGACCTCGCCCTCGTGGAGGCCCAGGCCAGCCGAGCCGACCAGCCGCGCGCCGTCTGCCGTTGGCAGGGTCACGAAGAAGTTCGGGGTGCGCGCATCCTGCGCCATCGAGGCGAATCGCCGCGCGTCTTCCGGGCCATAGGGCCACGGCGCGCGGGCAAGATTCTTCACGATCCGCTCGTCGCAGATCCTGCCGAGCAGCTCCTGCCAGTCCTCGGGCCAGCCGGGACGCAGGAACAGCCTTTCGGTCCGGATGAACATGGGCATTCTCCTTCTCGCCCTGTCGGTCCCGCCGCCACTATGCGACGGAAATGACAAGGATGTTTCGCCTTGCGCCGGATCGCCACGTATGTGCGGCGACAGGCGCGTGCCCTGCCGGCCGGACTTCGCTGCGCGAAATCGGACAGGGACGCTGAGGGAGAATGCAAAAAGAGGGAGACGGGCGGGCCCCTCTCCCTCGTCAGGCCGGACGGTGAGTCCGGCGGGGCCATCCCGTCAGGATGGCCCTTGGAATGACCATCCGCTTATTCGGCAGCTTCTGCCATCATGTCTACCGACACGTACTTGCGGCCAAGCTTCCCGGCGTGGAATCGCACGCGGCCTTCGGCGAGGGCGAACAGGGTGTGATCCTTGCCGATGCCGACGTTCGCGCCCGGGTACACCTTGGTCCCGCGCTGGCGAATGATGATGTTGCCGCCGACGACTTCCTGACCGCCGAACTTCTTCACGCCAAGGCGGCGACCAGCCGAATCGCGACCGTTACGCGAGGAGCCGCCTGCTTTCTTGTGTGCCATCTCGTCTTACTCCGAATCTCTGTTCGCTCAGGCCGCGGCTTCGTCGGCCTTGGGGGCAGCCTTCTTGGCCTTCTTTTCCTCGCCACCGACGGCGAGGATGCGCAGCAGGGTCATCTGCTGGCGATGGCCATTGCGGCGGCGATAGTTGTGCCGACGGCGCTTCTTGAAGACGATGACCTTTTCCGACTTCGCCTGCGCGATGATCTCGGCCGAAACGACAACCTTGGCCGCGTCGGCGAGGTCACCGCCGTCGCCGGCGAGGAGGACGTCACCCAGCGTGATCTTGTCGCCGGCTTCACCCGCCAGCTTCTCCACCGCGATCTTGTCTCCGGCGGCAACCCGGTACTGCTTGCCGCCCGTGCGCACAATTGCGAACATCGTTCTGCTATCCGTTCTTCAAGTCACTGCCCGACCCGAAACGAATCGGCATGCGGGCAACAGGCCGACATCCCGCACAGGCGGGGGCCGGAAAGAGAGGCGCGGATAGTCGAAGGGGGCCTTGCTGTCAACGCCGGAAGCGGCGCAAATCAGGGCCCTTCGCATGAGGCGCTGCGCGGCTGGCAACGCCTGCGCCTTCTGCTATGGCCGAGGCGATGACGCGCCGCAACTTCCTGCCCGCAACCCTGCCCGCATTCGCGCTTTTCCTCGCCGGATGCGCGAGCACGGACCGTCCCTATCCCTCGCTCGACCGCCGCCCGGCGGAGCGCGAGAGCGGGAGCATGAGCCCGGTGGCGGGCGCGACACCGGCGCCCGAAGCGCCGCCGGTGCAGACCGCGGGCCTCGCCGGCCAGCTCGATTCGCTCCTGACCCGCGCCCAGGCGGCCGACCGCGAGTTCCGCAGTGTCGAACCCCGTGCCGTCCGCGCCGTCGCGGCCGCGGCGGGGGCCAGCGTCGGCAGCGAGAGCTGGTCGGTCGCGCAGGTCCAGCTGGCCCAGCTCGAATCGGCGCGGAGCAATGCGATGATCGTGCTGGCCGACCTCGACGCGATGCTCGTCGCGGCAAAGATCGCGGCAGTCGACGCGGCAAGCGCCGACCTTGCCCCGATCGAGGATACCCGCAACCGGGTGATCACGCTGATCGCCGCCGAGGACGATACGCTTGCCGCCCTGCGCGGCCGGGTCGCCGGCTGAAACGAAGACGGGGCGCCGCATGAGCGACGCCCCGTTCACGGCCCGTCCGGGGGGGATAGGACGGGTCAGACTGTCGCGGCGATGACCGCGATCACGACGCCCCAAAGCACGATCAGCACCGGCAGGATCAGCACCTGCACCGCCGCCGCGCCGGCATCGAGCGGGCCGGACAGCGTCTGGATGCCCTTGCGCTTCCAGTCGTACCAGCCGAGCGAATGCGAGCGTGTGTCAGGCTTCATCGTCGCCCACTTGCTCAGCACCACGCCGGCGACGGCGATGAAGAACACAATGACCGCCATCGGCAGCAGCAGCTCGCCGTTGTGGAACATCAGCGCCATCAGGCCCATGAACACGAGGTAGGCCCCGCCGGTCGCGGCATAGAGCCCGGTGGGCAGTTCGAACGTGCGATCGACGACGGTCGCATTGGGGTTGTCGACCACCGCGGCGATGCTGTCGATGTCGGGGGCGGCGATGTGCTTGCTCATGACCTGGGCTCCTTCAGCGTGGAGCCGTCATGCGCCGGGCCGGGGCGCGATTCGTTGACGCGGGTCAAAAACCGTCGCGGTTATTTCCAGCGCGCAAGGTCGGTGTGGTCCTCGGGCCGCGGATCGATCCAGCGCCAGCCGTCGGCGGTCTTCTCGCGCTTCCAGAACCACGCGTCGCTCTTGAGGTGGTCCATGGTGAAGTCGACCGCCGAGATCGCCTCGCGCCGGTGCAGCGCGGCGGCAGAGACGAGTACGATCGGCTCGCCGGGGAAAAGCTGCCCGGTGCGGTGGACGATCAGGATGCCCAGCAGGGCGAAGCGCTTCGCCGCCTGCTCCGCCAGCGCGCGCATGCCGGGCAGGGTCAACGGCTCGTAGTGGCTGAGCTCGAGCGCCTCGACCCCGCCGCCGCTGCGCACCTCGCCGACGAAGGTGCAGATCCCGCCGAGCCCCGGGTGGGCGTTGGAGAACGGTCCGACGAATGCGCCGGGGATGAACGGCTCGGCCAGCAGGCGGACGTCGATCACCTCAGCCCCCGCTGACCGGCGGCAGGAACGCGAGCTCGTCGTGCTCGCCCAGCACAGGCACGCTGTCGTTCGAGATGAGCTCGCCGTTGAGCGCGCGGCGCACGCGTTCGTCGGTCAGCGCGATGGCGAGGCCGGGCGGCAGGCTGGCGAGGATATCCGCCAGCGGTCCCGCCGCGACGATCCGCTCGCCGCCCCCCGCTACGTCGGCGAGGCGGCCGAGGAACACCAGTTTCGCCACGCTCAGCCCCCGGTCATCGACATGTGGCGGGCGAGCGCCGGTGCGGCACCGCGGCGGTCAATGGCAAACGCATGGCGCTCGGGCTTCTCGCCCATGGCCCGCGCGAAAGCCTCGGCGATGGCGGCGTCGGGATCGGCGGAGCGCAGCGCGGCGCGCAGGTCGACCTGCCCTTCCCCGCCAAGGCACATGAACAGCTGACCGGTGGCGGTCAGCCGCACGCGGTTGCAGCCCTCGCAGAAATTGCCGGTGAGCGGGGTGATCAGGCCGAGCCGCCCGCCGGTTTCGGCCACGTCGAAGTACCGCGCCGGTCCGCCGCTGCGGGCATCGCTGGGGGTCAGGGTCCAGCGCCGTTCGAGCTCTTCCTTGACTACGGTCAGCGGCAGGTAGTGGTCGAAGCGGTCTTCCTCGACCTCGCCCAGCGGCATGACCTCGATCAGCGTGAGCTCGCAGCCATCGCGGTGCGCGGCCTCGACCAGCGCCGGGATATCCTCGTGGTTGAGCCCCTTCAGCGCGACGGTGTTGAGCTTGACCTTGAGCCCTGCCTCGCGCGCCGCGGCGATCCCGGCAAGCACATCGGCGAGCTTGTCGCGCCGCGCCAGCCGTTCGAACAGCGCCGGATCGCGGGTATCGAGCGAAACGTTGACCCGGCGCACCCCGGCCTCGCGCAGATCGCCCGCGAACTCGGCAAGGCGGGTGCCGTTGGTGGTGAGGGTCAGCTCCTCCAGCCCGTCGCCGAGCTTGCGGCCGAGCGCGCGGACCAGCTCGATCATGTCGCGCCGGACCAGCGGCTCGCCCCCGGTCAGGCGGATCTTGGTCACGCCGCGGTCGATGAACGCCAGCGCGGCGCGGTGCAGCTCCTCGAGGCTGAGCACCTCGTTCTTGGGCAGGAACACCTGGCGTTCCGGCATGCAATAGCTGCAGCGCAGGTCGCAGCGATCGGTCACCGACAGGCGGAGGTAGGTGATCCGCCGGGCGAATCGGTCGATCAGGGGGGCGCGTTCGCTGTTCACTGGCCCAAGTGTACGAAATCTCGGGGATAGGCTTCAAGGTGCGCGCCGGCATCGACGAAAATCGTCTGCCCGGTCACCGAACGGGCTGCGGCAAGCCAGGCCACGGCGTCGGCGATTTCCGCGGGATCGGGCAGGTGGCCGAGCGGCATCAGCCCGGCGAGCCGCGCCCACTGCGCCTCGCCATAATCGCGGGTCGGCAGGGTCAGCCCCGGGGCCACCCCGTTGACCCGGATCCGCGGTGCCAGCGCCCGCGCCAGCGTGCGGACCGACGCGTGGAGCGCCTGCTTCGACAGCGTGTAGCCGAGCTGGTCGGGCACCGGGTTCGCCACGCGCTGGTCGAGCACATGGACCACCGCCCCATGCGCCTCGCCCAGCGCATCGGCCAGTCCGCGGGTGAGCAGCACCGGCGCATGAAGGTTGACGGCGAAGTGCTGTTCCAGGCTTTCGCGGGTCACGCTGGCGATGTCGTCGTCGTGGAACAACGAGGCGCAATTGACGAGCAGCGTCGGCGTGCGCCCGCCCAAGGCTGCGACCTCGCTCACCAGGGCGGAGACAAACTTGTCGTCGGCCAGATCTCCGTGGACGAGATGGACAGCGGCGCCGGCCTGTCGCAGTTCGGCTTCGAGCGCTGGATCGCGCGCATTCGGGTGGTGGGCGTGAAGCGCCAGGTCCCAGCCTGCCGTCGCCAGCCGCCGCGCAATCGCCGCGCCGATCCGCCGCCAGCCCCCGGTGACGAGCGCGAGCGGCCGGGCCATCAGGCGGAGAGGTCCGCGGGGCGCTGGCGGGTGAGCGTGATGCCGATCTCCTCGCCCGCCTCGCTGATCGCCAGCTTGACGATCTTGACGCTGACTTCGCGCACCCGCCGGTCCTGGAGGAACAGCGTTTCGCAGATGTGGTCGGCGACCGCCTCGATCAGCTTGAAGTGAACATCCTTCGGCAGCCCGTCGCTCGCGGCGAACTTGAGGTCCATGTAGTTCTTGCTGGCGCTCAGCGGACAGTCCGGCGTGTAGCGCGGCTGATGCTCCAACTGGGCCCGGATCGAGATCCGCAGTGGCTGCGGCCGCCCGGTCTCCTCCGAGTAGATTCCGGTGAGCACGTCGGTCTCGACGTTGACGACTTCGAGGATGAGGCTGTCGGACACGCGCGGGCCTTTAGCGCCGGATCACGAATTGCGCCAGCGCGCGAAGATCGCGGTCGGCAGAACGCGCCCGTCGTCGCCCTGCTCCCGGATCGCGAGGTCGCCGTGCTCGAGCGTGCCGGGCATGTCGCGGAACGCCTCGTCGAGCAGGCCGGCAAGCGCAAGGCTGCTCATCCGCACCGCATAGACAGTGAGGAACAGGAAGCGGCTGTTCGTGTCGAGCAGGCGGCGGCAGTCGGCGATCAGGCCCGGCAGGTGCTCCTCCAGCCGCCAGACCTCGCCATCCGGACCACGCCCGAACTTGGGCGGATCGAGGATGATCCCGTCATAGCGCCGTCCCCGCCGCACTTCGCGCGCAGCGAACTTGGCCGCATCGTCGACGATCCAGCGCACCGGGCGGTCGGCCATGCCAGACAGCGCGGCATTCTCGCGGGCCTGGGCGACGGACTTCTTCGAGGCGTCGACGTGGGTAACCGGGCCGTACTGGCTGAGCGAGAGGGTGCCGACGCCGGTGTAGCCGAAGAGGTTCAAAGTTGCCGCGTCCCCGCGCAGGCGGGGACCTCCCTCCGCCAAGCGGTCCGTATGCGGCACGAGGTCCCCGCCTTCGCGGGGACTCAGCATCTCCCCCATCCAGTCCCACACCGGGGCCATGTCGGGGAAGAACCCCAGGTGACGGAACGGCGTGCAGCTCGCGGTGAAGCGGACGTCACCACGCGACAGGGGCCAGCCCTCGCGCGGCACCGGCTTGGCGAACTGCCACCGCCCGCCGCCGTCCTCGTCGGAGCCGGGCACGAACTCGCCGTCCGCCTGCCACTCCGCGAGCCGCGGGGACCACAGCGCCTGGCCCTCCGGCCGGATGAACCGGTAGGGTCCGTACTGCTCGAGCTTGCGGCCGTGCCCGCTGTCGATCAGCGCGAAGTCTTCCCAGCCCCCGCCGATCATCAGCTGCGGCTGGAGGTCGAGCCGCGCCATCAGCCGTGCTTCGGAGTCGCCCGCTCGGCGATGTAGGCGCTCACCGCCTCGTAAGTCCCCGGCAGGTGGGCGCAGCGTTCCTCGCGCTCGAACAGGTCGCCGACGCGAGCGGGCAGGCCCGGGCGCTGGCCGGTGGCGCGCTCGACCGCGTCGCGGAATTTGGCCGGGTGCGCGGTGGCGAGCGTGACGACGGGGACCGTCGGGTCGAGCCCTTGGGCGGTGCGCGCCGCATGCAGCCCGATCGCGGTGTGCGGATCGATCACCTGGCCGGCCGCCTCGTAAGCCCAGCGCATCGCCTGCGCCATGTCGCCGGCATCAGCGCGGGCCGAAGTGAACAGCGCCGCCGCCGCCTCGCGCTGCGCATTGGTGAGCTGCATCGCCTTGCTCGCCTCGAACCCGGCCATCTGCGCAGCGAGCGCCGCGCCGTCGCGTCCGGCGGCATCGAACAGCAGCCGCTCGAAGTTCGAGGAGATCTGGATGTCCATCGACGGCGCCGCGGTCGGCGTCACCGAGCTCGCCGAATAGTCGCCGCTCGACAGCGCGCGATGGAGGATGTCGTTGACGTTGGTGGCGACGATCAGCCGCTCGACCGGCAGCCCCATCTGCGCCGCCACATACCCGGCAAACACGTCGCCGAAATTGCCGGTCGGGACCGAGAACGCGACCTTCCGCGCGGGCGCGCCGAACTGCAGCGCGGCGGCGAAGTAGTAGACCACCTGCGCCATCAGCCGCGCCCAGTTGATCGAGTTGACCGCGGCGATCCCGAACCGCCCGGTCATCGCGGTGTCGCCGAACATCCGCTTTACCATCGCCTGGGCATCGTCGAAGCTGCCGTCGATGGCGATGTTGTGAACGTTGGGCGCGAGCACCGTGGTCATCTGGCGGCGCTGGACGTCGCTGATCCGCCCGTGCGGATGAAGCATGAACACGTCGACCTTGGCGCGGCCCGCGACCGCATCGATCGCCGCCGAGCCGGTGTCGCCGCTGGTCGCGCCGACGATAGTCAGGTGATCCTCCCGCCGCGACAGGAACTCCTCGAACAGCAGGCCGAGCAGCTGCAGGGCGACGTCCTTGAACGCCAGCGTCGGTCCGTGGAACAGCTCGAGCAGCCACTGCCGCTGGTCGAGCTGGACCAGCGGGGTGACCGCGGCATGGGCGAAGCGGCCATAGGCCTGTGCGGTCAGCTCGCGCAGTCGCTCGGGCGTCAGGCTTTCGCCGACGAACGGGGCCATGACCCGCGCCGCCAGTTCGGCATAGGGCAGCCCGGCGAGTCCGGCGATCTCGTCTTCGGTGAAGCGCGGCCATTCGCGCGGGACATAGAGCCCGCCGTCGCTGGCGAGGCCGGCGAGCGTCACCCCTTCGAAATCGAGCGCCGGCGCCTGCCCGCGGGTGCTGATATAGTCCATGGCCGTCCCTGCTGGTTTGCGGCGCGGTTAGCGGGGCGGGCGCTGCGTGGCAAGCGATCGTCCGGGATGAGGCGCGCTGCCTTTGCCCCCAATTTCGTCATGCTGAACTTGTTTCAGCATCCCGCCTCAACCTTACGCCGGAGCGCGCCGAGTGAGCAGCCGCACGGTTGCCGCGTTTGGGAATGGCCGGAGGAAGACGGGAGTGGCCCCTGAAACAAGTTCAGTGTGACGTTGTTTGGTAGAACAGTGGCGGCCACCCGCTACCCCTGCATCCGCTTCCGCACCGCCACCGCGTAGATCACGCTCGCGGTCAGCGCGAACAGGAACCACTGCACCGCATAGGACAGGTGGTTGTTAGCCAGATCGTTCGGATCGGGCCGGGCGTTGGCCTCGAGACCGGCGAGCGGCGGGTCGGCGACGAGCTTCGGACCGGGGCCGACCCAGCCTGTCACCTCCCCGCCCTGCCAGCCCGACGGCGCGGGATTGCGCGACCAGCCGAGCACGACCGGGTAAGAGTTGCCTTGCGGATTTTGGCACTGGACCAGCTGCGCGAGCCCGCTCTCGCCCCGCAGGTTGCGGCCGGCGATGGAGGTCGGCGCCGTCACCCTCACGCATTCGACCCGGCTGCGATGGTAGAGCGCAGCGTCCACCTCCGCTGGTGTAGCCGGGAACGGGACCTCGGCGCGCGACTGCTGCGCCGCCGCGTACCGTTCCAGCAGCGCCTCCTTCTCGTGCATCCGGGCGAGCTGCCAGAACCCCAGGCGGATCATGATGGCGACGGCGATCACCACAACCAGTGTCGCGAAAACCGGAAGTCGCTTCACTTCTTCTCGCGCCCTTCACCCGCGCCGCGGCGGTATTCGAGGATCAGCAGCGCGGCCTTGCTCACCCGCAGCGTGGCGATCACCGCCAGCACGGTCAGCGGCACCCACAGGATCACGTGGACCCACAGCGGCGGCGACAGCTTGAGGTCGACCACCACCGCCAGGATCGTGATCAGCGCGCCGACGATCAGGGTGAGGAACCCCGCCGGCCCGTCACCGACGTTGAACTGGGTGTAGTCGAGCCCGCAGGCCCGGCACTTCGGCGCGAACCGGATCACGCCGTCGAACAGCGCCTTCTTCGCCCCGCAGCGGGGGCAGGATGCGGAAAGGGCAGCCGCGGCGACACCGGGCTGCCCTTCCGTCCGTTCCGGTTGTCCGGTCACGAGTCGGTCATCAGTGGATCGGCGCGCCCCAGCCGCCCCAGACGTAGATCGCCGCGAACAGGAACAGCCACACCACGTCGACGAAGTGCCAGTACCACGCCGCCGCTTCGAAGCCGAAGTGCTGGCGCGGAGTGAAGTCGCCGTTGTAGGCGCGCTTGAGGCAGACGATCAGGAAGATCGTGCCGACGATCACGTGGAAGCCGTGGAAACCGGTCGCCATGTAGAACGCCGAACCATAGGTGTTCTTCCCGAAGGCGAACGGGGCGTGATAATATTCATACGCCTGGATCGAGCTGAACAGCAGGCCGAGCAGGATCGTCGCCCACAGGCCCTTCTTCAGCCCGTCGCGGTCGCCGTGGATCAGGGCGTGATGCGCCCAGGTCACCGTGGTGCCGGAGCACAGCAGGATCAGGGTGTTGAGGAGCGGCAGGTCGAACGGATCCATGACCGCTTCGATTTCCTTGGGCGGCCAGACCCCGCCGACCACCTCGGAAATTGCCGAAGGGAACAGCGAGAAGTCGAAGAATGCCCAGAACCAGCCGACAAAGAACATCACCTCCGAGGCGATGAACAGGATCATGCCGTAGCGCAGGTGGAGCTGCACGACCGGAGTGTGGTCGCCCTTGTGGGCTTCCTTGATCACGTTCGACCACCACGAGAACATGGTGAGCAGCACGCCGGCGAGGCCGAGCATGAAGACGTACTTGCCGCCCGCCATGCTGTGCATCGCGAGCACACCGCCGCTGGTCATCGTCAGGGCGGACATCGAGCCGATGAAGGGCCAGGGGTCCGTCGGCAGGATGTGGTAGTCGTGGTTCTTCGTCCCGGCCATGATCGTCGTATCCCCCGGAAATTGTCAGGTCGTGCCCGGCTGCGAACCGGGCTTCACGCAAGGGCCTTTATCGCTCGCTTGGGCAGCGGTCCAGTCACTTTGCAGCGGTTTTCGTCGGGCCGATGCCCTGCCCCGGCGCGGGCAGGAACGTGTAGCTCAGCGTGATCTCGGAAATGTCCTTGGCATCGGGATCGGTGAGGATCGCGGGATCGACATAGTAGATCACCGGCATCCGAACCGCCTGCCCCGGCTCCAGCTTCTGTTCGTTGAAGCAGAAGCACTGGATCTTCTTGAAATAGGCCCCGGCCCGCTCGGGCGAGACGTTGAAAACCGCCTGGCCGATGACCGGCTTGTCCGAATTGTTCTTCGCGTCGAACACCACCAGCTTGCGCTGGCCGATCGGCAGGTCCTGCTTGCCGACTTCGGGCCCGAAGGTCCACGGCAGGCCGCGCTCGACATTGGCGTCGAAGCGGACGGTGACCATGCGGCCCGCCGCCGCGATCCCCGCAGCCTGCGCCTCGCTAACCCGCTCGGGCGTCCCGCCGAAGCCGGTGACCTGGCAGAAGATGCGGTAGAGCGGGACCGAGGCGAAGCCCAGCGCCAGCATCGCCGCCGCGCCCGTCAGCGCGAACAGCGCGACCTTGCGGTTGCGGCGGGCGTCGGGGGCGATCGCGTGGCTGGCCATGTCTTGCGCCTCTTAGTGCTGCATCTTGGCGATGGTGATGAAGAAGAACAGGATGGCGAGGCCGCCGAGGACCAGCCCCAGCACCTTGGCCTTGCCGCGCTGGCGGCGATAGTATTCGTCGAGATCGGGATCGGTCATGCCTGCCAGCCCTGCAAGGTCGCCCAGCGGTCCGCGACCAGCGCGGCGAACAGGGCGAAAAGATAGAGAATCGAGAACGCGAACAGCTGCTTTTCGGGCTTCATCGCGTCGCCATCCACGCTGTGGCGAAAACCCACGCGGGTCGCCAGCGCGAGGAACGCGAGGCCGAGCACGATTGCCGAGACGCCATAGACCGCGCCGGTCCCGCCGATCCACCACGGCGCGACCGCCAGCGGCAGGAGAAGCAGCGCGTAGATGAAGATCTGGCGGCGGGTCGAGGTTTCGCCCGCGACCACCGGCATCATCGGGATGCCGACCTTGGCGTAGTCGGTCTGCACGAACAGCGCGAGCGCCCAGAAGTGCGGCGGGGTCCACATGAAGATGATCAGGAACAGCAGCACCGGCATCGCGGTGATCTCGCCGGTCGCGGCGACCCATCCGATCAGCGGCGGGAACGCGCCCGCGCCGCCGCCAATGACGATGTTCTGCGGGGTGCGCGGCTTGAGCCAGATCGTGTAGAACCACGCGTAATAGACGATCGACAGCGCCAGGATCGCGGCGCAGAGCCAGCCGACCGCGATGCCCATCACCAGGACCGAGCCGACCGAGAGGGCAATCCCGAAGTCGCGCGCGGCGTGGCGCTCCATCCGGCCCGAGGGCAGCGGGCGCTGCGCGGTGCGCTTCATCCCTGCGTCGATGTCGGCTTCCCACCACTGGTTGAGCGCCGCCGCGCCGCCCGCGCCGATGGCGATGCAGAGGATCGCGGTGAAGCCGAGCACCGGGTGGATATGCGTCGGCGCAGCGAGCAGCCCGCACAGTCCAGTGAAGATCACCAGGGTCATCACGCGCGGCTTGGTCAGCGCGAAGAAATCGCGCCATTCGGCGGGCAGCGCGGGCGAGGTGGCGACCTGGGTCATGTCCTGGCGCCGCCTATAGGCGCGGGTGCGATTCGAGGGAAGGGCTCAATGGGGGGTGGTTTGCGCTCTCGCCCACCCCTGCCCGCTGTTCGCATTCGCGAACGCCTTCGGCTCCCCGCATGCGGGAGGGGAATGCGAGCGCCGCGTCTAATCTCCCCTCCCGCGAGCGGGAGGGGTCGGGGGTGGGCATGTTTGCCTCTGCGCTGACCGAAGTTGACGCAAAGGCGCCCGGTTTGCGCTGTGACCTTCCGGCCCCGCCCGCCCCTCCGCTCCCCGCCCGGCCCAACTGCGCGACGAGGCGCAAAAGCGCCGTGTTATCGGCCTTTTCGGCGAGCGCGACGCACTCGCCCTTGTGGATCACCGGTCGCACCAGCCCGCCGAAGGCGCGCGCGGCGAACTCCTCCAGTGTGACCTTCCGTTTCGGAACGTTCGCGCCCGCCAGCACCCGGTCCCACGCCGCGGCGAAACTTTCCGCCCCCGCCTTGCGCCGCAGCCGGTACGCCGTCTCCCGCGCCATTCCGGCATGGCGCGCAGCGGCGGCGACCGAGCGGGTCCGGGCGAGCGCGACGAGAAACTTGGCTTGGCGCTCCTGCGTCCAGCCATCGGTCCGGGCGCGGGTGGGGACGGGCACGAAGGCGGGGACGCGCGCGCTGCGGCGGCGGGGCGTGCTGCGGGGATAATCCTTCATCCCGGAGGATAAGGCAGATTTTGAAGATGTAGGACAGAGCGATCCTCCCCGGAACGGGGAGGGGGACCAGCCCTGAACTAGTTTCAGGGATGGTGGAGGGGCACCGCCCGTGAACCCGATCCTCGCAGAGAGCACCCGTTCTCTTGCGCGTGCCCCTCCACCACCCTGCGGGTGGTCCCCCTCCCCTTGCAGGGGAGGATAGCAAAACGCCCCGGAGTTTCCCCCGGGGCGCTTCGTTGTCCGCTTCAGACCTGGCTCAGTGATGGGCCTTGTCGTCGATGACCGGGAGGGTCTCGAACTGGTGGAACGGCGGCGGGCTCGACAGGGTCCATTCGAGCGTCGTCGCGCCCTCGCCCCAGTAGTTGCCTTCCGCCTTCTTGCCGGCGACGAACGCGTAGATCACGTTCACCAGGAAGACGAGCACCGAGACGGCCATCACCTTGTAGCCCAGCGTCGCGAGCTCGTTCCAGTGCTGGTACGCCGGGGCGTAGTCCGGATAGCGGCGCGGCATGCCCTGGACGCCGAGGAAGTGCATCGGGAAGAAGATCAGGTTCACGCCGACGAAGAAGATCCAGAACTGGACGTGGCTGAGGAACTCGGAATGCATCCGGCCGCTCATCTTCGGGAACCAGTACCAGAAGCCGGCGAACAGCGCGGTGACCGCACCCAGCGACAGCACGTAGTGGAAGTGCGCCACGACGTAGTAGGTGTCCTGGAGGTTGTCGTCGATGCCGCCGTTCGAGAGGACGACGCCGGTGACGCCGCCGACGGTGAACAGGAAGATGAAGCCGATCGCCCAGACCATCGGCGACTTGAACTCGATCGAGCCGCCCCACATCGTCGCGATCCACGAGAAGATCTTGATGCCGGTCGGCACCGCGATGACCATCGTGGCGGCGGTGAAGTACATCTTCGTGTTCACGTCGAGGCCGGTGGTGTACATGTGGTGCGCCCACACGATGAACCCGACGACGCCGATCGCGACCATCGCGTAGGCCATGCCGAGGTAGCCGAACACCGGCTTCTTCGAGAAGGTCGAGATGATCTGGCTGATCATGCCGAAGCCCGGCAGGATCATGATGTAGACCTCGGGGTGGCCGAAGAACCAGAACAGGTGCTGGTACAGGATCGGGTCGCCGCCGCCGGCCTGGTCGAAGAAGGTCGTGCCGAAATTGCGGTCGGTGATCAGCATGGTGATCGCCGCGGCGAGGACCGGGAGCGACAGGAGCAGCAGGAACGCGGTGACCAGCATCGACCACACGAACAGCGGCATCTTGTGCAGGGTCATCCCCGGCGCGCGCATGTTGAGGATCGTGGTGATGAAGTTGATCGCGCCCATGATCGACGCGGCACCGGCAAGGTGCAGCGAGAAGATCGCGAAGTCGACCGCCGGCCCGGTCGAGCCGTAGGTCGACAGCGGGGCATAGGCGGTCCAGCCGATGCCGGCACCGTTGCCGGTGCTGTCACCCGGCACGAAGGCCGAGAACATCAGGCTGCAGAAACCGGCGAAGGTCAGCCAGAACGAGATGTTGTTCATCCGCGGGAAGGCCATGTCCGGCGCGCCGATCATCAGCGGCACGAACCAGTTGCCGAAGCCGCCGATCATCGCCGGCATGACCATGAAGAACACCATGATCAGGCCGTGGGCGGTGATCAGCACGTTCCACAGGTGGAGCTGCGAGTCGAAGTTGGGGTTCGCCTCGCCCAGCCAGCCGGCGAAGGTGCCGAGGTACTGGATGCCCGGCTCGGCCAGCTCGAAGCGCATCATGCCCGAGACCGCGCCGCCGATGAGCCCCGCGAAGACCGCGAAGATCAGGTACAGCGTGCCGATGTCCTTGTGGTTCGTCGACATGAACCAGCGCGCGAAGAAGCTCGGCTTGTGGTCATGGTCGTGATCGTGCCCGTGGGCGTGATCGTCGTGAGCCTGGAAGGCTTCAGCGTTCGCGGGTGTGGTAGCCATCTCGGTCGAACCTTATCCGGTAAATCGTTTAGCGGGCGGCGGGCTTGGCGGCGGCCGGGGCGGCAGCGGTTTCCGCAGCCGGAGCGGCCTCGCCGACGGTGCCGCCGGGCTGCTGGCGGACCCAGTTCTCGAACTGGGCGCGGGGCAGCGCCTCGACCACGATCGGCATGTAGCCATGGCGGGCGCCGCACAGCTCGGAGCACTGGCCGTAGTACACGCCCGGCTCCTTGATGAAGAGCACCTTCTCGTTGATCCGGCCCGGCACGGCGTCGAGCTTGAACCACAGCGACGGCACGGCGAACGAATGGATCACGTCCGAACCGATGGTCTGGAGGCGGATCGGCTCGCCCGCGGGGACGACCATGCGGTTGTCGGCGGCAAGCTGCGGCGGCTCGCCGCGGCGGATCGCCTCGTCATCGGGCAGCATGTTCGAGATCACCTCGAACCCGCCGTTGTCGGGGTAGGTGTAGCCCCAGTACCACTGGTAGCCGGTGGCCTTGACCGTCAGCGACTTGGCCGGGGCCGGCTCGTACTGCTGGGCGAGCAGGCGGATCGACGGCACCGCGATGACCACCAGGATCAGCACCGGAAGCACGGTCCACACCACTTCGATCATGGTGTTGTGGCTGGTCTTGGAGGCGACCGGGTTGGAACGCTTGTTGAAGCGGACCGCCACCCAGGCGAGCAGGAACAGCACGAACAGCGAGATCACCACGATCACCGGCATCAGGATCGCGTCGTGCATCCACAGCGCCTGCTCGCCGGTCGGCGAGTACTGGTCCTGGAAGGTCCAGCCGCCGTTGACCGGCTGGCCCTTGCCCGGGGTGGGCTTCATGGGGACGTACTTGGGACCGGTGTAGGCCGGCTCGGCAGCAGCAGCCGCGGGCGCGGCGGCGTCGCTGGCGGCAGCAGCCGGAGCGGCAGCCGAGGCGGCCGGGGCCGGCGCGGCGGGTTCACCTGCGGCGGGGCTCGCCGCGGCGGCAGCGGCGGGCGCCGGAGTCGCGGCAGCTTCCTGCGCGGTGGCCTGCGAGGCGAACGCCAGCGTGGCCGCGAGGCCCATGGCCCCAATCGCTTTGCCCAGCGCGCGGGCGGTATCGGCAAGACTCATCGTCGAATGTTCCGCTTTTTCCCTGTTCGCGAGAACGCCCCGAAAAGACGCCCGCACGACCCCTGAAACCCTCAATCGGACCGGCCTATACGCTCGCTTTCCACTTGCCTCAAGCCGGGGCGGGCATATTTTTGCGAGCCATCAATGTGGCGCGAAAAACGCTTGTGGCGCGGGGTTTCGCGGGCCATTTGCGGCCATTCCGGCCCGAGCGCGGGCGACAGGACGGAAAAAGATGACCGAAGACGAGATTCTCGCCGAATTCCGCGCGGCCGGCGCGCTGCTCGAAGGGCACTTCCTGCTCTCGTCGGGCCGCCACAGCGCGCATTACCTGCAGTGCGCGCGGGTGCTGATGGACCCGATGCGCGCCTCGCGCCTCGCTGCCGCGCTCGCCGCGAAGCTCCCGCGCGAGCTGAGGAACAGCATCGACAAGGTCGTCTCGCCGGCGATGGGCGGGGTCATCATCGGCCACGAGATGGGCCGCGCGCTGGGCAAGGAGGCGATGTTCGTCGAACGCCCGACCGGGACGTTCGAACTGCGCCGCGGCTTCGCCCTTACCCCCGGCGACAAGGTGCTGATGGTCGAGGACGTGGTCACCACCGGGCTCTCCAGCAAAGAGGCGATTCTGGCGATCGAGGAAGCCGGCGGCGAAGTCGTCGCAGCGGCTTCATTGGTCGACCGTTCGGGCGGCACCGTCGATCTGGGCGTCCCGTTCTTCCCGCTGGTGGCGCTGAGCTTTCCGACCTACGCGCCGGACGAACTGCCGGCGGAGCTGGCGGGAAGCGAGGCGGTGAAGCCCGGGAGCAGGGCAAAACCGTGAGCCTCTACACCCCCGGCAAGCTGCGGCTCGGCGTCAACATCGACCATGTCGCGACGATCCGCAACGCACGCGGGGGAGATCATCCCGATCCGGTCCGCGCCGCGGAGATCGTCGCGGCCGTCGGCGGCGACGGGATCACCGCGCACCTGCGCGAGGACCGTCGCCACATCCGCGACGAGGACCTTGCCCGCATCCAAGCCGCGACCAGCCTGCCGCTCAACCTCGAGATGGCCGCGACCGACGAGATGCTGGAGATCGCGCTGCGCCATCGCCCTCACGCCGCCTGCATCGTCCCCGAGCGGCGCGAGGAGCGCACGACCGAGGGCGGGCTCGACGCCGCCGGGCAGCACAACCGCCTTGCGCCGATCGTCTCGCGCCTCGCAGACGCCGGAATCCGCGTCAGCCTGTTCATCGCCCCCGAGCCGCGCCAGATCGAGGCGGCGATCAGGCTCGGCGCGCCGGTGGTCGAGCTTCACACTGGCGAATATGCCCATGCCGAGGGCGAGGCCCGCGCCGTGGAACTCAAGCGCATCGCCGACATGGCCGCGCTCGCCGCCCGCAACGGGATCGAGCCGCACGCCGGCCACGGCCTCACCTATGACAACGTCACCGCCATCGCCGCGATACCGCAGTTGGCCGAGCTCAACATCGGCCACTACCTGATCGGCGAGGCGATCTTCACCGGGCTGGAAAGCGCCGTGCGCCGGATGCGCGACCTGATGGACGCGGCGCGGTGAATCCTACCCGGAACGGGGAGGGGGACCAGCCGCAGGCTGGTGGAGGGGCACGGGCAGTGAACCATTCCGTGCGTTCGTGTTCACGGTGGGTGCCCCTCCACCATGCTTCGCATGGTCCCCCTCCCCTTGCAGGGGAGGTTCTATAGAATGATCATCGCCATCGGCTCCGACCTCTGCAACATCGAGCGGATCCAGGCCTCGCTCGACCGGTTCGGTGAGCGCTTCGAAAACCGCGTGTTCACCGAGGTCGAACGCGCCAAAGCCGCGCGCCGCCCCTACACCCGCGCCGGGACCTATGCGAAGCGCTTCGCGGCGAAGGAGGCGTTCTCCAAGGCGGTCGGCACCGGTTTCAAGACGGGCGTGTTCATGAAGGACATCGGCGTGGTCAACGCCAAGTCCGGCGCGCCCACCCTCGCCCTCACCGGCGGCGCGGCGGCGCGGCTGGCGAAGCTGACGCCCGATGGGCACGAGGCGGTGGTCCATCTCACCCTCACCGACGACCACCCGTGGGCGCAGGCCTTCGTGGTGATCGAGGCGCGGCCGCTGTGAGCGGGGACAAGAACGACGCGGGCGCGACGGGGACACCGAGTACGGTGTCCCCTGAGCAGCACAACGCGGGGACACCGTATTCGGTGTCCCCTATTGGCGAGAACGGGGACACCGAACACGGTGTCCCCGGCGCTGCTCCCTCCCCCTACCCCGCCCCGACCGAGGGCGAGCCGGAGCCCGAGCCGATCAACTGGTGGTCGGAGCTGCGCGGACTGATCGCCATGCTGCTGGCGGTGGTGCTGTTCCACAGCCTGGTCGCCAAGCCGTTCTACATCCCGTCGATCTCGATGATGCCGAACCTGCTGGTCGGCGACCGGCTGGTGGTGTCGAAGTATCCCTATGGCTGGTCGTGGGTCTCGGCCTCGTTCCACGTCCTGCCGCGCAGCGCGACGCGCATCCTCCCGGGCACGCCCGAGTACGGCGACGTGGTGATCGTCGTCCCGCCCAACACCGACGAGGATTACATCAAGCGCGTCGTCGCCCTGCCGGGGGACCGGATCGCCGTGGTCAACGGGCAGATCGTGCTCAATGGCAAGCCGGTGCCGCAGGCAGTGCAGCCGCCGGTCGATATCCCGATCGACGCCAACAACCCTTGCGACCCGCAGACCTTCCCCGCCGCGCAGTTCCGCGACCTGCAAGGCAACATGTTCTGTGAGCTGCCGCTGCTGCGCGAAACGATGCCGAACGGGGTCAGCTACAACGTCATCGACCACCGCGACCAGCCGCTCGACCACTTCGGCGAAATCACCGTCCCACCGGGCCACGTGTTCCTGATGGGCGACAACCGCGACCATTCGGCCGACAGCCGCGCCAGCATCGAGGAGCGCGGGCTCGGCGGGCCGGTGCCGCTGTCCGATGTCGGCGGGCGGGCCGAGTTCATCACCTTCTCGCTCGACGGCAGCGAGACCTGGAATCCGCTCTCGTGGTGGAAGTCCTTGCGCTCGGGCCGCGCCGGCAGCAGCCTGCGCCCGGAACTCGATCCGGCAAACCGGGTTGAGGGCGCAAGAGGGGGCCCATGAGCAACGACAGCGACAACACCATGACCGCGGCGGGACCGACCGACTTCCAGTCGGGCTTCGTGCGGACCGAGGCAAAGAAGGCGGCGATCTGGCTCGGCGTGGCGGCGCTGTTCGCGCTCGTCGTCGTGCTCGCCCAGCCCATTCTCGTGATCTTCGGCGGGATCGTCTTCGCGGCGATGATCGACGGCGGCCAGCGCCTGATTGCGCGCGCGGCGCCGATGATCCCGCGCGGGATCCGGATCACCATGGTGCTGCTGACGGCGGTCGCGTTCGTCGTCTGGCTGGTGGTCTTCGCCGGGAGCCAGATCGCCGAACAGGCCGCGCAGTTTCCGGCGCTGATCGAGACCCAGTTTGGCCGCCTGTCGCAGCTGGCGGCCAGCTACGGGATCGCGCTCGAGAACGTCAACCTGCAGGAGATCGCGGGCCAGGTCATCGGCAGCGTCGGTGCGGTGACCCGGGCGCTCGGCGGGATCCTCGGCGGGTTCACCACCGCGTTCCTGATCATGATCCTCGGCATCTATTTCGTGATCGAGCCCGACCTCTATCGCCGCGGCTTCGCGTGGATGCTGCCCGAGAACAACCGCCGCCACTTCGAGGGCACCGCGTTGCGCATGGGCCGGTCCTTGCGGATGCTGCTGTTCGGACGGCTGATCGGCATGGCGGTGGAAGGAGTCGCGACCTGGGCGCTGCTCGCCTGGTACGGCGTGCCGATGGCCGCGCTGCTCGGCCTCCTCACCGGCCTGCTGGCGTTCCTGCCCAACATCGGCGCGCCGATATCCGGCCTGCTGATGGTCCTCGTCGGCTTTTCCGGCGGGACCGAGATGGGGCTGTTCTGCATCGCGGTCTATGTCGTGGTGCAGACGGTCGACGGCAACATCATCGTCCCCATGGTCGCCAAGCGCACCGCGGATCTCGCGCCTGCGCTGGTGCTGGGGGCGCAGCTGATGTTCGGGCTGCTGTTCGGCATCCTCGGCCTCGCGCTCGCCGATCCGATCGTGGCGATGATCAAGATCGCGCTCGAGCGCCAGGCCGAGCGCAACACGGCCGAAGCAGCGGAAGGCTGACGAAATGGCGCGCAAGTTCCTTTATGTGATCGCCGGCCTCGTGGTGCTGGTCATGGTCGTGCTGGTCGTGCTCAACATCTGGGCCAAGGACCTGACCCGCATGGCGTTCGCGCCGTCGGTCCCGTTCCAGAGCGCCGCGCCGCTGGCGGGCAATGCCTACCAGGACCCGGCGATGTGGATTTCGCGCCCCGGAAAGGGGCCGACCGACCCGGCGCTGTGGACCCCGCCCGGCTATACCCGGCCCGCCTCGCCGGGATCGCGGGCGGCGGTGTTCTTCATCCACCCGACCAGCTATTTCGGCCGCGACCACTGGAACGCCCCGCCGACCGATGCCGACGCGAATGCGCGGGCGGAGCTGTTCGTCAAGGGAATGGCCAGCCCGTTCGGCGGCGCGGCCGAAGTCTGGGCACCGCGCTATCGCCAGGCGACCTTCGGTGCTTTCCTGGTCGATGGCGAAGACGGCCAGCGCGCGCTCGACCTCGCCTATGGCGACGTGCGCGCGGCGTTCGACCTGTTCCTCGCCTCGGTCCCGCAGGATGCGCCGATCGTCCTCGCCGGGCACAGCCAGGGCGCGGCGCTGCTGATGCGACTGATGCAGGATCGCGTGGCGGGCAAGCCACTGGCGAGCCGCATCGTCGCCGCCTATCCGGTCGGCTGGCCGATCTCGACCACCCACGACCTGCCGCGCATGGGCCTGCCGGCCTGCGCGACCCCCGACCAGGCGGGCTGCGTGATGGGCTGGGGCAGCTGGGCCGAACCGGCGGAACCCGAAAAGCTCTCCGCCGGCAGCGTCGCCACGCTGGGCCTCGACGGCCAGCCGCGCGCGGGCAGCCCGCTGCTCTGCTCGAACCCGCTGACCGGGCAGGCCGGCGGCAGTGCCCCGGCGAGCGCCAACCTTGGCACGCTGGTGCCTACCTCCGACCTGTCGAGCGGCACGCTCACCCCCGGCGCGGTGCCGGCGCGGTGCGACGAGCGCGGGCTGCTGCTGATCGGCGACCCGCCGCAGATGGGCTCCTACGTGATGCCGGGCAACAACTACCACGTGTACGACATCCCGCTGTTCTGGGCGAACGTCGCCGCCGATTTCGCGCGGCGCGAGGCGGCGTGGACCAAGTCCGCGGGGAGCAAGGCCCCGGTACGGTGATCACTACGTCGGCGGCCGAGCTGCGCGAGGCGCTGCCGCATGGCGGCATGCTGCTCGGGCTCGACACCGGGACCAAGACCATCGGCACCGCGCTGTGCGACGCCGGTTGGCGCTTCGCTACCGCGGGCAAGACGATCTTCCGCAAGAAGTTCACCATCGACAAGGCGGTGATCCGCGATCTCGTGGCGGAACGCGGGGTCGTCGGCCTCGTCATCGGCCTGCCGCTCAACATGGACGGCAGCGAGAGCCCGCGCAGCCAGGCGGCGCGGGCGATGGCGCGCAACCTGAGCGATCTCGGCCTGCCGATCCTGCTGTGGGACGAGCGCTGGACCACCCAGGCTGCCGAGCGCAGCCTGATCGAACAGGACTTCAGCCGCGCCAAGCGCGCCGAACGCATCGACTCGGCCGCGGCGGCGCTGATCCTGCAAGGCGCGATCGACGCGCTGGCCGGGGCGGCGTTCTGATCCACCACGGGTCCAAACAATTCCGTCCGTGCTGAGCTTGTCGAAGCACCGCCCTTTTTCGTGGCACAGCGTCGGAACAAAAGAAGGAAGGTCCTTCGACAGGCTCAGGACGAACGGAGGTGGAGGTCCATGGACTTCCTAAGCCGCCAGCATCGCCCGCCTTCGCCGCGCTTCGCCCGCGACCATCCGGCTGCCCGCGAGCTCCGCGTGGCGCCAGATCGCATCGCGTCCGGCGACGTCGTCGTCAGTGAGCGCCAGCGCCTCCCACGCGGCGAGGCGCATCCGGTCGCTGGGGTGGCTGCGCCCGAACCCGGCGGCAAGGTCGAGCGCGCCGGGCGCGCCGATCGCCACCGCAATCCGCAGCATCGTCTCCGCCGGCCCCGCGCCGAGAATGCCGGCGATCTCGCCCTTGTCGACATCGAAGCGGTACTGGTCATGCCAGCCCTGGTCGGCGCGCATGTGCATGAGGTTGAGGCTGACCGAGAGGCTTTCCGCCGGGTGCTGGACATGGACGTCGCGGTGGGCGCGGTAGAGCTGGAGCCTGCCTTCCTGGAGCTGGGTGCGCCCGGTGAAGTGCAGGTCCACCTTCTCCCCGCGATAGCCCGCGACGGCTTGGTAGTCGTACTCGTAATAGTCGCTCCAGTAGCCCGGGCCGAAGTAGCCGTAAGTGAGGAAGCTGAAGTTGTGGTCGTGCGGCAGGCCGATGGCGAAGGCATCGCCGCCGCTGGCGCGAAACGCGGCTTCCTGGGGCGAGGGCCAGAGGTTGGCGCGCAGGAACACGTTGCCAAACGCGGGCGAGAGCACCACGACCTGCGGGCCATAGTCGCTCTGCCTCTCGTCCACCTCGCAGCGCCGGGCGAGGTCGGCGACCAGCCGCTCGGCGAGGAAATCGGGATTCGCGCCGAGCGCGGCGAGCAACCGCGCGCCCGCCAAAAGGCTGCCCTCGTCCTCCGGATCGAAGCGAAGCGCGCTGACGCCGTCGACCGCCTCTTCGAGCGAGATCGCAGGCTGGGGGGTGAGACCGATCACGCGGGGCACAGCGCATCCTCCTCCATCGCGGCGAGCGCCGGGTGGCGCGCCGCCAGTTGCTCGGCGAGCTGGCGGGCCGGTCCGGACAGGGGATCGCCCGCCTCCCCCGCGCCGAGCAGCGCGGCAAAGCCTTGCGCGGTGTCGAGCGCCAGCCCCTCGCGCAGCGCCTGCCAGCGCAGCGCCGGGTCGAGCGCGCGGTCGCCGGCGACGTTTGCGATGGCCGGGGCGGCCTCGCGGCGGTTCATGCGCCCGAGCAGCGCCATCGCCAGCTCCATCCGGCTGTCGCGCTGGCGCGCCGCAGCGCGGTGGACGACCGCGCCGGTTGCAAGGTCCACTTCCTCCATCGCCGTGGGACGGGCCGGACGCCGATAGAGCCGCAAGGTCGCGAGCATCGCCCCGACCTGGTCGAGCACCAGCGCCTCGAACCCGGCGTCGAGGTCGAGCCGTACCCCGGGATGAAGCGCGACCGTGCGGAAGGTCAGGCCCTTGCCGCAGCGCCGGACAACCCGCCCCTCGGTCTCGCCCGCAAGCACGGTGAGGGCAAGCTCGCCGCCCTGAAAGCCCGCCCGCCGCGCCGCACCCTGCCCCGCCGCGCGCCACGCATCGCCGTCGACCAGCGCCAGCGACAGCGATGAGCGCCGGGCCATCGCCAGCGTCAGGGAATGGAGCGTGGCGCTGGCGAAGTGCGGACGGCGCAGCTGGCCGAGCGGGGCGTCCCGCAGGCCGGAGAGCGCGCCCGCCAGCATCCGCCCCGCGAACCGGCCTCCCGCCAGCGCACGGCGCAGCGCCGGACACGTATCCAGCCCGGCGCCGTCGCCGTGGCGGGCGAGGTCGGCAAGGACCGGCCCCGCCCTCCCGCTCGCCGCGTC
The DNA here is from genome assembly GCF_058783565.1 of Novosphingobium sp. FW305-C-111. Lineage (NCBI taxonomy): Bacteria > Pseudomonadati > Pseudomonadota > Alphaproteobacteria > Sphingomonadales > Sphingomonadaceae > Novosphingobium > Novosphingobium sp. FW305-C-111. Next base: position 25,997 of record NZ_JBYSYP010000018.1, on the reverse strand, counting down.
CCAGCCCGCCGCCACGCGGGCGCAGGCCGCCGGCAGCAGCGCCGGATCGGCGCGGAGCGCGGCAATGGCGGGGTCGATCCGCATGGGGCTCAGCCCCCGCCCGATCCGTCGGTGCCTTCGCCGCCGTTCCAGTCGTAGATGAACACCATCAGCACGACGATCAGGTCGCCGGTTGCGGACAGGTCCTGCGGGGCGCTCCGGGTGGAGCCGTAAAGCCCCGTGCCCATGTCGAGGTCGGGCAGGTCGGTCAGGTCGAGTCGCGGCATCTTCATCGCAGGTCATCCCCGTTGGCGCCGGCCCGTCGCCGGCCGCTCGAAGGTCCGCGCCGAGCGGCGTGGATGGAAATTAAAAGGTTGTAATCGCCCCGGCCGCTCGGCAGGAATTCGCCCCATGTCCGAGGAACCCGCCGACAAGCTCCCCAGTTTCCCGCTGCCTGCCGACTGGGATTTCGATCCCGCGATCGCGGCCAAGGTGATGAACCGGCGCGGCCACGGCGGCTTCCTCGGCATCCGCTATCTGGGGCATGGGGAAAACTGGCTCGAGCTCGGGATGCCGTGGCGCGAGGACCTCGTCGGCGACGAGAGCACCGACGTGCTCGCCTCCGGCCCGATCATCGCCCTGCTCGACAACGCCACCTCGATGGCGACATGGGTCCGGCGCGGCAAGTTCAGCCCGCAGGCAACGCTCGACCTCAGGATCGACTATGTCCGCGCCGCGACTCCCGGCAAGATGCTGATCGGCCGCGGCGAATGCTACCAGCTCAAGCGCTCGATCGGGTTCGTGCGCGGCATCGCCCACGAAGGCGATCCCGGCGATCCGGTCGCCCACGCCGCGGGCATTTTCATGATGGTGGGGATGTGACGATGGACAGCGAGACCGCGCTGATCGCCGCCGTCAACGCCAAGCTCCCGCCCTATGCCCGCTCGCTCGGCCTCAAGGCGGTGCGGATCGAGCACGGCGCGCCGCTGATGGAGCTGCCGTTCGCCGAGAACGTCCACGGCCGTCCCGGCTATTTCCACGGCGGGGCGCTGTCCGGCCTGCTTGAGATCGCCGGATTCACCGCGCTGCGCATGGCGCTCGACGCGAAGGGCGGGGGCATGCGGTTCAAGCCGGTCAACGTGAACGTCGAGTTCCTGCGCGGCGCGACGGACGCGATGCCGACCGTCGCGCTCGGCGAGGTTACCCGCGCCGGCCGCCGCATCGCCAACGTCTCGATCCGCGCGTGGCAGGACGACCGCGAGAAGCCGGTGGCAGAAGCCTGGATGAACTTCCTGCTGTCGGCGGAGAAGTAGGGCCACGAGACTTGGCGTCGTCCCGGACTTGATCCGGGACCGCTGGCGGTTCCATGCGAACTTGCTTGCAAGCACCTGCCACCGGTCCCGAGTCGAGCCCGGGACGACGTGGTCGGTTATGCGAGGGTGAACCTCAGCACGACCACCAGCCCCTGCTCCGGCACCGCCGCCCCCTCGGGCAGGCGCACCGCATCGGCCCTGGCGCGGGCGAGGATGGCGGCGGGGATCTTCCCCTGGAGCACCAGCACGTCGGCCTGGCCGAGCAGGCGCGCGTCGCGCAGGGTCAGGTCGTCGGGATCGGCGCTGCGCAGGGTGATGTCGTGACGGCCCAGCGCCGGGGTGCCCGCACCGTCCAGCCAGCCGGCCACGCGCCCCGCGGCATCGTCGTCGAAGGGATCGAGCGCCGCGCCGGCGCCCAGCGCCACATCCAGCGCGGCGCGGCGGTCGCGGGCGGCGGGCCAGCGCCGGCGCATGGCCCCGCGTGCCGCCTCCAGCCCCGAAGCCAGCGCGCCCAGCCCTTGCGGCAGCAGCGCCTCCAGCCGCAGCCGCACCGCCTTGGCCAGCCCCGCCGACGCCCCGCCGGTGCCGACCGCGATCAGCACGGGATCGCGATCGACGATCGAGGGGGTGGTGAAATCGCACAGTTCGGGCCGGTCGACGACGTTGACCAGCAATCCGGCGCAGCGCAGGCGGATCGCATCGGCCTCGCAAGATCCTGAATCGTCGTGCGCGACGAACGCCAGCCGTGCACCCTTGTCGATGCCTTCGGCCAGATCGGCGATGACCTGCCCGCCGGCCCGCTCCACCAGCCGGCGCTTGGCTTCCGCCGCATCGCCCTCGCCCAGCACGATGACTGGCTGGCCGCGAACCGTGTGAAACAGGGGAAGCGAGCGCATCAGCCCACCCCGCTGCGATTAGCCTCGCATTCGCTCGGCAAGTCTCGCGCCCCTCCCGCATGCGGGAGGGGAATGCACGGGTTTGTCTCCCCTCCCGCATGCGGGAGGGGTTGGGGGTGGGCCTGCCGTACCCTCAGGCCAGCCATTCCGGCACGCGTTCGGCTGCGGTGATCGTTTCCGGCATGATCCGGTCGGCAACCACTGCAAACTTGTCGCCGTCGACCATGACCTCGGCGACGAAGCCGCGGCTGTTGTAGCTCGACGCCATGGTCGCGCCGTAAGCCCCGGCGGTGCGGAACACCGCAAGGTCGCCGGTTTCCAGCGCGTCCATCTCGCGGCCCATGGCGAAGGTGTCGCCGGTTTCGCAGATCGGGCCAACGACGTTGCCGACCATCCGCACGCCGCGCGGGGTGACCGCGTCGATGTCGTGCCAGGCGCCGTACATCGCCGGGCGTGCCAGGTCGTTCATCGCCGCGTCGACGATCACGAACGGCGCGGCGTTCGAGCTGCGCTTGACCCGGATCACCCGCGTCAGCAGCACCCCGGCGTTGCCGACGATCACCCGGCCGGGCTCGAACATCAGCCGCACGTCCCAGCCGGCGGTGACCCGCGCGACCATCGCCCCGTATTCGGCCGGCGAGGGGAACACTTCGCCCGCCTTGTAAGGCACGCCCAGCCCGCCGCCGAGGTCTGCGTGCGTGAGGCTGCACCCGGCAGCGCGGATTTCGGCGATCAGCGCGCCCAGCTTGATGAACGCGCTCTCCAGCGGTTCCAGTTCGGACAGCTGGCTGCCGATGTGGCAGGCGACCCCGCACATGTCGAGGCCGGGCAGCGCGGCAAGTCGGGCATAGATCCCGGCGGCGCGGTCGATCGGCACGCCGAACTTGTTTTCCGCCTTGCCGGTCGAGATCTTCTCGTGCGTCCGCGCATCGACATCGGGGTTCACGCGCAGCGCGCAGGCCGCGCGCTTGCCCAGCGCGGCGGCGAGCGCGGCGAGTTCGACACCCTCTTCCTCGCTCTCGATGTTGAACTGGCCGATCCCGGCCTCCAGCCCCCTGACCATCTCGCTGGCGGTCTTGCCGACGCCGGAGAAGACGATGTCGTCCGCCGCCATCCCCGCCGCCAGCGCGCGGGCCATTTCGCCGCCGGAGACGACGTCCGCCCCCAGCCCCTCGCGCTGCATCACCTTGAGCACGGCGAGGTTGGGGTTGGCCTTGATCGCGAAGGCGATGTGCGCGTGCCTGAGCGGCGCGAGCGCTTCCTTGAACACGCGGGCATGACGCTCGAGCGTGGCGCGCGAATAGACATAGACGGGGGTGCCGACCGCTTCGGCGATCGCTGGCAGCGGGACGTCCTCGGCGTGGAGGACGCCGTCCTTGTAAGTGAAATGATCCATCGGAAAGGGTCTCGCGAAACTACTTGCTGGTGTCTTCGGGGGGGAGGTCGAACGGGTCGTCCTCGCGCTCCTCGGAGCGTTTTCGCAGTTCCACGCTGCGCTCGGGCTTCGCCTGCGACGGCGGCTCGAGCAGGTCGTCGGCGTTGGGCCGGTCCTCGCGGCCATAAGGGGCGGAGGGCAGCGCCTCGCCCGCGGCGGGCATCAGCTCGCGGCGGTTGCCGCAGGCGGCGAGCGCGAGCGCGGCGAAGGTGACAAGGGCCAAAGTGCGGGTGCGGTTCACGAATATTCCTCAGTCGAGTCCCAGCGCCTCGCGCGCCTCGGCCACGCGCTTCCTTACCTCGGCCGGCGCGGTTCCGCCATGGCTGGCGCGCGCGGCTACGCTCGCCTCGACCGAAAGCGCGGCATAGACCCGCTCGTCGATCCGCGCATCGATGGCCTTGAGGTCTTCGAGCGGCAGCTGGTCGAGCGCGACGCCGCGGCCTTCGGCGAGCTTCACCGCGCTGCCGGTGATGTGGTGCGCCTCGCGGAACGGGATGTCGGCCTGGCGGACCAGCCAGTCGGCAAGGTCGGTCGCGGTGGCGAAGCCGAGTTCGGCGGCGGCGCGCATCCGGTCGGTGCGGAACTGGGTGTCGGCGACCATCCCGGTCATCGCCGCGATCGAAAGCGCGAGCAGGCCGGCGGCCTCGAAAACCGGCGGCTTGTCGTCTTGCATGTCTTTCGAATAGGCGAGCGGGAGGCCCTTCATCGTCATCATCAGCGACACGAGGCAGCCCGAGATCCGCCCGGCATGGCCGCGCACCAGCTCGGCCGCGTCGGGGTTCTTCTTCTGCGGCATGATCGAGCTGCCGGTGCTCAGCGAATCCGGCAGGCGGACGAAGCCGAACGGCTGGCTCGCCCAGATGATGAACTCTTCGGCGAGGCGCGAGAGGTGGAGCGCACAGCTGCTGGCCGCCATCAGGTAGTCGAGCGCAAAGTCGCGGTCCGAGACCGAATCGAGGCTGTTCGCGGTCGGGCGGTCGAAGCCGAGCGCCTCGGCGGTGCGGAAGCGGTCGATGGGAAAGCCGGTGCCGGCGAGCGCCGCCGAGCCGAGCGGCGATTCGTTCATCCGCGCCCGCGCGTCGGCAAAGCGCGAGCGGTCGCGGCGGATCATCTCGTAATAGGCCATCAGGTGGTGGCCCAGCGTGACCGGCTGCGCGGTCTGCAGGTGGGTGAAGCCGGGCATGATCGACCCGGCGTGTTCCTCCGCCCGGCTGACCAGCGCGACCTGCAGCTGGACGAGCCCGGCCTCGGCCTGGTCGATCGCGTCGCGGACCCACAGGCGGAAGTCGGTCGCGACCTGGTCGTTGCGGCTGCGCGCGGTATGGAGCCGCCCCGCTGCCGGCCCGATCAGCTCGGCAAGGCGGCTTTCGGTGGTCATGTGGATGTCTTCGAGGTCCCAGTCCTCGGGCACGCCATTGGCTTCGTATTCGCCCGCGACCGTGTCGAGACCGGCAGCGATGGTGGCCGCATCCTCGGCCGAAACGATGCCTTGCGCACCGAGCATCGCGACATGAGCCTTGGACGCGGCGATGTCTTGCCGCCACAGTGCCTTGTCGAAGGGAATCGAGGCGTTTATCTCGCGCATGATTGCCGACGGCCCTTCCGCGAACCGTCCGCCCCACATCGCGTTGGAGCCTGCCTTGCTGTCGTCCCGCTCGCTCAAAGTGCTCGTCCTCGCCGGCCTCGCGGCCCTGTCCGCGGGGTGCGATAGGCAAAGCGCCGATACGGCGCAACCGCAGAGCGCGGCTTCGGGCGAGGCGAAACCTTCGGGCGAAGGCTTCAACGGCACGCTCGATATCTCGAACCGCGGCGCGCAGATGCCCGACATCACCGTGACCGACGCCAGCGGCGAGACGCTGCGCCTGCCGGAACTCAAGGGTAAGCCGCTGCTGGTCAACCTGTGGGCGACGTGGTGCGGGCCGTGCGTGCTGGAAATGCCGACACTCGACAGGCTGGCGCAGGACCATGACGGGCGGATGCGGGTGCTGACGGTGAGCCAGGACATCGAGGGCGCGGCGAAGGTGACGCCGTTCTGGCAGGGCAAGGACTACCGGAAGCTCGAACCGTGGCTCGATACCGAAAACGCGCTCGGCTTCCACTACAACACCGGCATGCTCCCCACGACCGTGCTTTACGACAAGGACGGGCGCGAGGTGTGGCGGATGATCGGCGCGCACGACTGGGCCGGCCCGCGGACCGAGGCAATGCTGGCGGATACGGTGGGTTAGGTCAGCCACTCCCCGCCGCGACACTCGTCATTGCGAGGCCGCAGGGCGCGGCAACCAGAGCGAGCGCCTTTGCTGGAGTGCTTCGTCGCTTCGCTCCTCGCAATGACGCTGGTGAAGAATGCGGCGTCGGCCTTTCCGTTCAGCCACAGGAAAGCACTCTTCGCCGAACCTGCCGCCGCGCTGTTTCGGACCGTTAAGCGGTTGGCAGTGCGGGCGTGGCCGCTAGGATGGGCCGCAGACTGGCGAGGGGACCGATGATGAAGAGAAGCGCACTCTGGCTCGCAGGAGCCATGCTGCTGGCCGCTCCGGCGGTGGCGCAGACGGCGCTCGATCCCGATGCCAGCGCGCAGGGCGACGTTTCGGTCACCATCTACAACTCCGGGCAGGCGCTGGTGCAGGACGTGCGCCAGATCGCGATCGCGCAAGGCCGCAGCCGGATCGAGTTTCCCGACGTCTCGGCGATGATCCGCCCCGAAACGCTGAGCTTCGCCGCGGCGGGCGCGGGCATCGTCGAACAGAACTTCGACTTCGACCTGCTCACTCCCGACAAGCTGATGGAAAAGGCGATCGGCCAGACCGTCACCCTGATCCGCACCAACCCGGCGACCGGGGTCGAGACCCGCGAGCTGGCGACGGTGCTGTCCACGCAAGGCGGCACCGTGGTCCGCATCGGCAACCGGATCGAGGTGCTGCGCGAGGACGGTTTGCCGGTCCGCGCGGTGTTCGACCGCATCCCCGCCGGGCTGCGCGCGCGCCCGACCCTCTCGGTCACCGTGGAAAGCGACCGCGCCGGCACGCGCCCCGCAGCGATCCGCTACCTCACGCAGGGGCTCGGCTGGTCGGCCGATTATGTCGCGCTCTATGACGAGGGCGCAGAGAAGATGGACATGCAGGGGTGGGTGACGCTCACCAACAACACCGGCACGACCTTCCGCAGCGCCAGCACGCTGCTCGTCGCGGGCAATCCTAGCGCCGGTGGCGGCCGCCGTCCCGGGATGATCCGCCCCGGCACCCAGACCCCGGGCCGGGAGGCGCTGGGCGACTATTACCTTTATCCGATCGCCGGGCGCACCACGATCGCCAATGCCCAGACCAAGCAGGTCAGCTTCCTCGACGTGCAGGGCGTGACCGCGCGGAAGGTCTATCGGCGCGAGATCGGCTGGCAGCAGAGCGACAGCGACTTCGTCAACGTCTCGAGCGAGATCTCTTTCTCCACCGCCAGGGCCGGCGGGCTGGGTGACGCGTTGCCGGCCGGGACGGTGCGGTTCTACCAGAAGGACCGGCAGGGTAATCCGCAGTTCATCGGCGAAAGCGCTATCGGGCACAGCCCGATGGGCAGCGAGATGAGCCTCAAGACCGGCGAGGCCTTCGATATCCTGACCCAGGCGACCGTCACCAAGCGCGAGAAGATCACCTCAGACGAGTGGGAAAAGACCGCCCGCTACCGCGTGGTTCGCGAAGGCAAGGTCGTCGAGACCGGCGAGGTCGAGGTGCCGAAGACCTATTACCGGACGGTGATGACCTACAAGCTGACCAACGCCAAGGACAAGCCGGTGACCGTCGAGCTGGTCCAGCGCGGACTGGACTCCGGATGGTGGGACACCGACTTCCGCGTGGTCAACGAAAGCCTGGCCGGCACCCAGATCAGCAACGACGCACGCAAGTGGGCGGTGCCGGTTCCGGCCAACGGCGAGGCCGAAGTGACGGTCGAGTTCCAGACCCGCTTCTGAGCGCGATGCGCCCCTTCGCCCTCCTGTTCAGCGCGCTGCTCCTGCCATGGCAGGCAGCTACGGCCCGCGAAACCGTGGACGCCTCCGCGCCCAAGGCGCTGTCGGTGACCGTGTACCGCGCGCCCTATGCGGAGCCGGGCACGACGCTCGACCTCAACTGGCTCCAAGGCTACGCGCTGATCAGCGAGACGCGCACGGTGACGCTGCCTCCGGGCGAGGCGACGGTGCGTTTTCCCGGGGTCGTCGGCGGGATGGTCGCGGTCAGCGCGATCGTGACGGGCCTGCCCGGCGGAACCATCGAGAAGAACCGCAACGCCGCGCTGCTTTCCCCCGCCTCGCTGGTCGATGGCACCTTGGGCAACCGCGTGACGATCACCCGGACCAACCCGGCGACCGGTGTCAGGACCAGCGAGAGCGCGATCGTGCGCACCCGTGCAGACGGCGGGCTGGTGCTCCAGACAAAGGCCGGGTTCGAGGCGGTCGGCTGCGCCGGGGTGCCCGAAACGCTCGGCTTCGACCGCGTGCCGGACGGCCTGCTGCCGGTACCGGTCTATACAATCGACACCCGGTCGCCGAACGGCGGGACCTACACCGTGCGGCTGACTTACCTGGCCAGCGGGTTCGACTGGCGGGCGAACTATGTCGCGCACCTCGCCCCCGGCATCGGGGCGGAACGCAAGCTCGACCTCACCGCATGGCTGACCGTGGCCAACGAGAACGGCGAGAGCCTGCCGGACGCGCAGCTGCTCGCGGTGGCCGGCAAGCTCGAGATGGAGAGCGACCCGCGCGACCTGTCGGAAGCGCCGGTCGCGGCGCCGCTCTCCCTGACCTGCTATCCGCTGGCGATCCGGGGGCTGCCGGAACCGCCCGACCTGATCCTCCCGCCGCCGCCCCCGCCCCCCCCGCCCGCGCCGGTCATGGCCATGCCTGAAATGGCGATGGACATCGTCGTCACCGCGAGCCGCGTCGCCGCGCCGGCAAAGGTCGCCGCGATCGCGTCGGAGGAAAATCTCGGCGACCTCAAGCTGTTCCGTGTCCCCGGCACCGCCGATGTCGCCGCCAAGGGCATGAAGCAGGTCGCTTTTCTCCAGCGCGAGAACGTCAAGGGCACGGTGATCCACAAGGCCTCGTGCACGCTCGGCGATGCCGAGTGGATGGACCCCGATGACGAGTGGGATCTCGAGAACACCGACTGGTCGGCGGTCAATTTCCTGTGGCGGGCGAAGAACGACAAGGCCCACAATCTCGGCGTGGCGCTGCCGATGGGCAAGGTCAGCGTGTTCGAGGAAAGCCGCGGCGAATCGCTGCTGCTCGGTGAGGACGACCTGCGCGACTACGCCTCGGGCGAGGACGTCGAGGTCGAGCTCGGCCAGAGCCCGGCGGTGCTTCAGCGCTGCACCTGGGACGGCTCGCGCGCCAGCAAGGCCAAGCAGTACGACACCGACGGCAAGTGGCACGAACTGCAGGTCGAACTCGCCAACGCCAATGCCGGCGCGGCGGCGGTGGAACTGGCGCTGGGCGCAGCGGACCGGTGGAAAGTGCGCGGACTGCCCGGCAAGGTCTATTTCCGCGACGGGGTGCAGGTCGTCGATATCAAACTGAAACCCGGCGAGCGGCGCACCGTGAAATGGGACGCCAGGTCGGCATCCTGAGCCGGCTGCGTCACCGCCCGACCGGAACCGTCCGGATATCGCAGCACAGGCCCTCCGCCTCGAACCGCGTTTCGACCGCCTCGATCCCCTTCTGCGGAACCAGCAGCCGCGAGCCGAGCCCGCGCCGGGTGGGGGCGGTCACGGCTGGGCCGCCGGTTTCGCGCCATGCGAAGCAGATCCGCCTGCCGTCCTCGCTGCTCTCGACCCGCCAGTCGAGCGCCACGCTCCCGTTCGCATTCGACAGCGCGCCGTGCTTGAGGGCATTGGTGCACAGCTCGTGCAGCGCCATGACCAGCGGAACGCAGGCTTCCGCCGGGACCTCGCAGGGCTCACCGGCCAGCCGGATGCGGTCCTCGCCGTTGAACGGCCCGACCGCCTGTTCGGCCAGCTCGGGCAGTCGGCATTCGCTGTCATTGCCCAGCGACAGGAGTTCGTTGGCCTTGGCCAGCGCAGCGAGTCGGCCACCGAAGTCCCGGAAGAACGCCGGTGGGTCCGGCGCGCGAGCGCCTTGCGCGGCCAGCGCCTGGACGATGGCGAGGCTGTTCTTGATGCGGTGCTGAAGCTCGCGGTTGAAGCCGTCCTGCCGCTCCATCAGGTCCTCGACCTCGGCCAGCATCCGCCGCAGCATCGTGCCGACGAGGACGAGCACGGATCCGGCAAAGAGCAGGAGAACCAGGAGCACCACCCGAGGTGCCTCGTAATCGGCCATCAACGGCTGCGCCGGCGTCAGCAATCGGATCGCCCCGAACGACAGCAGGCCCGTGAACAGCGCATAGCGCCAGTCGAGCAGGACCGCCGCCACCAGCACCGCGGGGTAGAAGGTCGTGAACGGGAAGCCGCCTGCGCCCCGGTCGACGAGCCAGCGGACCGCGAATCCGGCCGCGACCAGTGCCAATGCGATGGCAATGCGCTCGGGATGGCTGCGCCTCGCGAGGATGAACCGGCGGAGGCGCGTGCCGTCGATCATCAGTCGGGCACGTAGCTCGGTCTGCGCTTTTGGAGAAATGCAGCCATGCCCTCGGCGAAATTGGGGCTGGCGCTGGTCATCAGCTGGTTGCGATTCTCGATCGCCATGGCGGCCTCCAGCGAGGGGGAGTCGATGGCGAGATTGAGGCCTTCCTTGGTCATGCGCAAGCCCTTGGGGCTGGCGGCGAGCATCTCTTCGACATAGCTCAGCGCGGCGGCCTCCAGCTGGTCATCGGGAACGACCTCGCTGACCAGCCCGGTCGCCAGCGCACGCGGGGCGTGGATGAAGCGACCGGTCAGCATCAGCTCCGCCGCGACCGACGCGCCGACCTGGCGCGGGAGGAAATAGCTGACGCCCATGTCGCACGACGACAGGCCAAGCTTGATGAAGGCGGCGTTCATCCGCGCGCTCTCCCCGGCGATGCGGATGTCGCTGGCCAGCACGAAGGCGAACCCGCCGCCACAGGCCGGCCCGTGGACGAGGCTGAGGATCGGCTGCGGACAGCGGCGCATCTTTACATAGACATCGGCGAGGTAGCCCTGGAACGAGAATCCGCCGCCGAACGGGATCTTGCCGCGGTCGCTGGCGCGCTCCTTGATGTCGAGCCCGGCGCAGAACGCCTTGCCGGCACCGCGCATCACCACCACCCGGACCGAGCCGTCGTTGTAGAGCCGGCCGAAGTAGTCGTTCAGTTCCTCGACCATCTTGAGGTTGATGGCGTTCATCGCCCCGGGCCGGTTGAGCGTCAGCCAGTCGGCCTGCCCGCGCTTTTCGACGGTGATCGTTTCATAGGCCATCGCATCTCTCCGCTTATGTCTTAACCGCACGGTTAAGACACCTCGGAGAACGGCGCAAGCTAGCCGTCGCGCAGGTCCAGCCAGGCGACGACGTCGTTGTCGGTGGCAAGGAACAGGTCGGCCTGGATTTCCTCCGGCTCGGCCGCGGCGGCCTGCATCGCCGCTGCGAGCGGGCCGTACATGAGCGTCGTCGCGGTGCCCGCCTCGCCGTCGAGATGGTAGAGGCGCACGGTGGCGTCGAGAAAGGTGGTGCGCATCAGTCGGCGTCGCGCTTCGCGCCGTCGACGGTGCGGGACAGCCGCTCCGCCTCGGAGCTGTCGCGGGCCTTTTCGGCCCTGGTGCGGCCATGCCTCGCGCGGCTCTCGGCCGCCGCCTGCCCGGCGTCGCTGCGCGCCTTCGCCTTGCGCGCCGTCCTCAGGTTGACGATTTCGGCCATTACAGCTCCCCGGTCACGGCAAGGATCGTATCATGGATCGCCGTCAGGTCATCCGCCGAGATGCAGTAGGGCGGCATCACATAGACCGTGTTGCCGAGCGGGCGGAGCAGCACGTCCCGCGCAGTGAACGCCGCCTTCAGCCGGGGGCCGAGGTCGGAGAGATAACCGTCGCCTGCGCCTTCGACCTCCATCGCGATCACCGTGCCGAGCTGGCGCGGACGGGTGATGCGGGGATGCGCTGCCAGCCGCCCCAGCCCCGCCGCCTGCCGCTCCGCCAGCAGCGCCACCCGCTCCAGCACCGGCTCCTCGCGCCAGATCGCGAGGTTGGCACCTGCCGCGGCGCAGGCGATCGGGTTGGCGGTGTAGCTCGAGGAATGGAAGAACTGCTTCGCGCGGTCGCTGGAATAATGTGCGGCGTAGATCTCCGGCGTCGCCATCGTCACCGCCAGCGGGAGCGCCCCGCCGGTCAGGCCCTTTGACAAGCAGAGGATGTCGGGCACGACGCCCGCCTGCTCGCAGGCCAGCAGCGTGCCGGTGCGGCCCCAGCCGGTCATCACCTCGTCGGCGACGAACAGCACGCCGTGGCGCGCGCAGATCGCGCGCATCTCAGCCAGCACCCACTCGGGGTACGTGAGCATCCCGCCGGCGCCGAGCAACAGCGGTTCGACGATGAACGCGGCGGCGTCCCCGGCGGCGCAGGCCGCGTCCAGCGCATCGAGACTGGCCTGCTCCGCGCCGCTCGCGGGGAACGGGATCGTGCCTACATCGAACAGCAGCGGCTCGTAGGGCTTGTTGAACACCCCGCGCGCGCCGACCGACATCGCCCCGATGGTGTCGCCGTGGTAGCTGTGCTCGAGCACGAGGATCCGGTGCCGCGCCTCACCCCGGTGTGCAAACGTGCCCAGCGCCATCTTCAGCGCAACCTCGACGCTGGTCGAGCCGCTGTCGGAGAAGAACACGTAGTCCAGCGGGCCCGGCATGATCCGCACCAGTTCTGCGGCGAGGTCTTCCGCGGGCTGGTGCGTCCATCCGGCGAAGATCAGCTGGTCGAGCCGCTCGGTCTGCGCCCGGATCGCCGCCATGATCTGCGGGTGGCAGTGCCCGTGCGTCGTTACCCACCACGACGAGATCGCATCGAGCACCCGGCGGCCGCCAGCGGTGTAAAGCGCCGCGCCCTCGGCATGGGTGACCAGCGGGATCGGCTCTTCCAGCCCGTGCTGGTGGAACGGGTGCCAGACCGGGGAGGTCACAGCAGGTCCGTGCGAATGTGCGCCGCAAACGCGTCGGCCAGCGCTTCCGGCGTCAGCGGGTCGAGGCGTGGGAGGCGGCCCAGGTGGGTGACGCTCCCGAACCGCACGATCGCGGCCTCGCTCGCCGCATTCCCGTCGCCGCTGAAGATCACGCCGTGGACGGCGAGCCCGCGCGCCCGCAGCGCCTCGAGCGACAGCAAGGAATGGCTGATCGTGCCAAGGCTCGTCCGCGCGACAAGGATCACCGGCAGGTCCCACATCGCGAACAGGTCCGCCGACAGCAGCGTGTCCGACACCGGCACCAGCACTCCGCCCGCGCCTTCGACCACCAGCGGTCCATCGCCTTCAGGCAGGGCCAGCCGCGCCGGATCGATGGTCACCCCGTCGATCCGTGCCGCTTCATGGGGTGAGCACGGGGTCTGCAGCACATAGGCTTCGGGCAGCACCTGCGCCCGGCCGCCCGACAGCGCCGCGACCCGCAGCGAATCCGTCTCGTCGTCGGTCCCGGCCTGAACCGGCTTCCAGTACCGCGCGCCAAGATGGCCCACGAGCGCGGCGGCGACGACGGTCTTGCCGACGTCGGTGTCGGTGCCGGTCACGCAGTAGCGGGGCATGTCTCGCGTCCGGTCAGTTCGCCGAGCAGCGCGGCGAGGGCAGCGATCTGGCTCTCGTCCGCGTTGTTGGTAATCGTGATCCGCAGCCGCGAGGTGCCCTGTGGCACGGTCGGCGGGCGAATGGCGCGCACGTCGAACCCGGCCGCCTGGACCTTGCCGGCCAGCGCCATCGCTCGCGCATCCTCTCCCACCACCAGCGGCAGGATCTGAGTGCCGGTCACCGTCGCACCGAGCGGGGCGAACAGCCGTTCGGCCAGCGCGATCCGCGCCCACAGCTGGTCGCGCAGTTCCGGCATCGTCCACATCAGGCCGAGCGCGGCGCGCACCACCGCCGCCATCAGCGGCGACGGCGCGGTCGAGAAAATAAACCCGCGCCCGCGGTTGACGAGGAAATCGGCGACGACCGCCGGCCCGCAGACCAACGCCCCTTCCGCCCCAAGCGCCTTGCCGCAGGTGCGCAGGCTGACGACATTGTCGCGGCCCTCGAGATGCGCGGCGAGGCCGCGCCCTTCGGGTCCGAACACGCCGGTGGCGTGAGCTTCGTCGATCAGCAGCACCGCGTCATGCCGGTCGGCGATCTCGATCAGTGCATCGAGCGGAGCGACGTCCCCATCCATCGAGTAGAGGCTTTCGACCGCCAGCCACGCCCGCCCGGTGCCGCCCTGCGCGCGCCACTGTCGGATCGCGCCCTCGAACGCATCGGCGCGGTTGTGGGCGACCGCGACGCGCTCGGCCCGGCCGATCCGCAGCCCTTCGTGCGCGCTGGCGTGGACCAGTTCGTCGTGGACGACGAGATCGCCGCGCTGGGGGAGCGTCGAGAACAGCGCCTCATTCGCCGCGAACCCGCTGGAGAAGAACAGCGCCCGCTCGCAGCCGAAAAATGCCGCGGCATCCGCTTCCAGCGCTTCGTGCTCGGGATCGTTGCCGCGGAGCAGCCGCGAGCCGCCGGAGCCGGTCGGCACGCCGCGATCGAGCGCCGCCCGCGCCGCCTCCGCCAGCAGCGGCGAGCGCGACAGGCCGAGGTAGTCGTTCGAGCTGAAGTCGACACCGGACTGCGGCGACAGGGTGCGGCGGCGCGCCTGCCCGGACAAGCGGGCGAGGTCCGCCGCCTGCGCGGCGAAAGCCACGTCTTTTACTCCGCCGCTTCCAGCGCGCGCATCGGCTCCTCGCCTTCGAGCGGCACGATGCCGAGGCGGTCGAACAGCGCGGCATCGCGGTTGTCGCCGGCGTTGGGGGTGGTCAGCAGCTTGTCGCCGGTGAAGATCGAGTTGGCCCCGGCCATGAACGCCAGCGCCTGACCGGCGTCGGACATGCTTTCGCGGCCTGCGGAGAGGCGAACCATGCTCAGCGGCATGGCGATCCGCGCGACCGCGACGGTGCGCACGAACTCGATCTCGTCGATCTTCGCCAGCGGGGTGCCTTCGAGCATGTCGCCAAGGACCGTGCCCTTGACCGGGACCAGCGCGTTGACCGGCACGCTCTCCGGGTGGCGCGGCAAGGTGGCGAGCGCGTGGATGAAGCCGACCCGGTCCTCGCGGGTCTCGCCCATCCCGACGATCCCGCCGCAGCACACGTTGATCCCCGCCTCGCGGACGTGGTCCAGCGTCTCGAGCCGGTCCTCGAAGGTCCGGGTGGTGATGACGTTGCCGTAGTTCTCGGGCGAAGTGTCGATGTTGTGGTTGTAGTAGTCGAGCCCGGCATCCTTGAGCTGGCGGGCCTGGCTATCGCTGAGCATCCCCAGCGTCATGCAGGTTTCCATGCCCATCGAGCGCACGCCGGCGATCATCTGGACCAGCGCGGGCATGTCGCGCTCCTTGGGATTGCGCCAGGCCGCGCCCATGCAGAACCGCTGCGAGCCGGCGGCACGCGCCTCGGCGGCGCTGGCGAGGACGGCGTCGACGTCCATCAGCTTTTCCGCCTTGACCCCGCTCTCCGCCGAGGCCGACTGCGAGCAGTAGCCGCAGTCCTCCGGGCAGCCGCCGGTCTTGATCGAGAGCAGCGTGCACATCTGGACCTCGCCGCGGCGGTGGTTGGCGCGGTGGACGGTCTGCGCCTGGAACATCAGCTCGTCGAACGGCAGCTCGAACAGCGCGGCGATCTCGGCGCGGGTCCAGTCGGTGCGAGTCTGGGCAGTCATGCGGGGGCCTCGATTCTGGGAAACTCGGGCGTGCCCTTATGCGGCCCCCGCGCCGCCGTCCATGCTCTACGCGCCGGTAGCCGCTGACTGTTTCCAGTAACGGTCGCGGATCAATCGTTTGTAGAGCTTGCCGTTTTCCTCGCGAGGCAGGGCGGGGTCGAAGTCGACCGAGCGCGGGCACTTCACGTGGCTGAGGTTGTCCCGGCAGAACGAGATCAGCTCGTCTGCAAATTGCGGTGTGGCGTCCGCCGGGTCGAGGGGCTGGACCACCGCCTTGACCTCCTCGCCGAAGTCCGGGTTCGGCACCCCGATCACGGCCGCATCGGCGACCTTGGGGTGCGTCACCAGCAGGTTCTCGACTTCCTGCGGATAGATGTTCACGCCGCCCGAGATGATCATGAAGCTCTTGCGGTCGGTGAGGAACAGATATCCGTCCTCGTCGACGTGGCCGATGTCACCGAGCGTCGACCAGCCGCGGTGCAGCGGGTGGCGCGAATCCCGCGTCTTCTGCTCGTCGCCGAGATAGGCGAAGTCCCAACCGCCCTCGAAATAGACCACGCCGTCCGCGCCGGGCGGTAGCTCGTTGCCCGCTTCGTCGCAAATGTGCAGCGTGCCCCAGCTCGCCTTGCCGACCGAGCCGGGTTTGCGCAGCCACTCCTCCGGCCCGATCCGGGTCGAGCCGTTGCCTTCCGAGCCGCCGTAGTACTCGTGAACGATCGGGCCGAGCCATTCGATCATCTGTCGCTTGACCGGCACCGGGCACGGCGCGGCGGCGTGGACCACGATCTTCAGCGACGACAGGTCGTATTTCGCACGTTCCTCCGCCGACAGGCGCAGGAGCCGGATGAACATCGTCGGGACCATCTGCACCAGCGTTACCCGGAACCGCTCAATGGCCGCGAGCAGCGCCGCAGGCTCGAACTTCGGCATGACCACGACGGTCCCGCCCAACCGCATGACCGAGGTCGTGTAGGCCAGCGGCGCGGTGTGGTAGAGCGGCGCGGGCGAAAGGTACACGGTGTCCGGCCCCGCCCCGTAATTGTCGGCGAGGAACTGGCCAAGCAGGTGCATGTCGGTCACCTCGCCCGCCGGCAGCGGCAGGCGCACACCCTTGGGCTGGCCGGTCGTCCCGCTCGAATAGACCATGTGGAAGCCGGGCGCCTCGTCTTCGATCGGCTCGGCGGGCATCTTCGCGGTCGCATCGAGCCATTCCGAAAGGCTCATCTGGACCGCGCCGACAGGCCCGACGACAGGTCCCTCGCCCGCCGCCTCCGGATCTGCAACCAGCAGCTTCGAGCCGGAGTTGACGAAGATATACTCCGCCTCCGCCCGCCCCAGCTTGGCCGAGATCGGCACGACATAAAGCCCGGCGCGCTGCGCCGCCCAGTAGATCGGGAACACCTCGATCCGGTTGGTGAGCCAATAGGCCATGGTTTCGCCGCGTTGCAGGCCGAGCTTGCGAAGGAGGTGCGCGCCGCGATTGGCGGCGTCCTCGAGCTCGGCATAGGTCAGCGACGCGCTGCCGTCCGACATGATGACGGCAAGCTTGTCAGGCGAGTTCCGGGCGTGGATGCGGGGATGGGTCATAGCGGCCAGTCCTGCCACAACCCGCACAAAGCTGAAAGTCCGTCAGTTACCCTTCGCGGCGCGGCGGGCGCGGGCCCTTGCGGTGCGCGGCAGGCTTGGCGCGATAGGGGCGCGGACCGCCCTGTCCCTGCCTCTCACCGTCGCCGCGTCCGCTGCGCTCGGGGCGGGCGGCATCGCGCGGCTTGCCCTCGATCGGCACGATCTCGACCTCGTCCTCGGGCGAGGCGGTGCGGCGCACGGCTTCGAGGAACCGGCCGGCAATCGCGCCCGGCACCTCGAACAGTGTTTCGTTGCCGGTGATGCGGATGGCGCCGATTTCGCTGCGCGAAACATGGCCGCGGCGGCACAGCAGCGGCAGGATCCAGCGCGGGTCGGCGTTGTGGCGGCGGCCGACGTTGAGCCGGAACCACGCGCTGCCCTCGAACCCCGGGCGCGGTCCCTTCGGCGGACCGGCATCGCCGGCGAGCAGGTCTTCGGGCTCGGGCAGCCGGCCGCGGTGCGCGGCGACGAGCGCCAGCGCGATATCCTCGGCGCTGCGTTCGGCAAGCAGGCGTTCGGCCAGCTCGCGGTCGCCCTCGCCGGCTTCGACCGGTGCGAGCAGGGTGGACAGCAGCCGCTCCGAATCGGCGGCGCGAATTTCCGCGGCCGAGGGCGGCGCAGTCCATTCGGCGGCAATGCGCGCGCCCTTCAGCATCATCTCGACCCGGCGGCGGCGCGGGTAGGGGACGAGCAGGATCGCGGTGCCCTTCTGTCCGGCGCGCCCGGTCCGTCCCGACCGATGCTGCAGCGCTTCGGCATCGCGCGGCACCTCGACGTGGATCACCAGGCTGAGCCCGGGCAGGTCGATCCCGCGCGCGGCGACGTCGGTCGCGACGCAGACCCGCGCCCGCCGGTCGCGCAGCGCCTGGAGCGCATGGTTGCGCTCGTTCTGGCTGTGCTCGCCCGACAGCGCGACGACGGCAAAGCCCCGCTCGGTCAGGCTGGCATGGAGATGGCGGACGTTGTCACGCGTCGCGCAGAACAGGATCGCGGTCTCCGCCTCGTGCAGGCGCAGGACGTTGACGACCGCGTTCTCGATGTCCGACGGGGCGATCGCCATGGCCTGATAGGCGATGTCGCCGTGGCCGCGATCGCCGGCCGTGGTTTCGATCCGTACCGCCTCGTGCTGGTAGCGCCGGGCCAGCGCGACGATCGGCTTGGGCATCGTTGCCGAGAACAGCAGGGTGCGGCGGGTGTCCGGGGTCGCGTCGAGCAGTTCCTCGAGATCCTCGCGGAACCCCATGTCGAGCATCTCGTCGGCCTCGTCGAGCACCGCCACGGCGAGCGCGCCAAGCTCCAGCGCGCCGCGTTCGAGGTGGTCGCGCAGACGTCCCGGGGTGCCGACGACGATGTGCGCACCGCGCTGGAGGGCGCGGCGTTCCTGCGACGGGTTCATGCCCCCCACGCACGTCGCGACCCGCGCGCCGGTGGCTTCATACAGCCACGCCAGTTCGCGGCTGACCTGCAGCGCCAGTTCGCGGGTCGGGGCGATTACCAGCGCGAGCGGAGCACCGGCGGGACCGGCGGTCCCGTCCTCGGCAAGGAGCTGCTGGGCCATTGCGAGACCGAACGCGACGGTCTTGCCCGAACCGGTCTGGGCCGAAACGATGAGGTCGCGCCCGACCGCGTGATCTTCGAGCACGGCGGCCTGGACCTCGGTGGGAGCGGAATAGCCACGCGCGGCGAGCGCATCGCCGAGCAGGGCAAACGGGGTCTGGAAGGTCATGGTCTTTCGAACTTGCAAGAGAGGCGGTCCGGGTGGCCGCAGGCGGGCAATCGGCCCGGCGTCATCCGCGGCGCTTACTCTTTTCGCAGTTGCAGCACAACGCGAAAGGCGATTCAGCCTAGCGGACGCTGATTCCGGATACTTCGATGGCGTCGTCCCGACCGCTGAATGGCAGCAACTCGCCCTCCTCCGCTCCCATCAGCGCGCGGGCGAGCGGGGCGGAGAAGGCGATCGAGCCCGCGGCGGGATCGGCCTCGTCATCGCCCACGATAGCAAGGGTGCGCCGCTTGCCGTTCAGTTTGAAGGTTACGGAAGTGCCGATCTCGACGGTCTCGCCGGTCGGCGCCGGCACGACTTCGGCGGTCACCTGCCGGGTCTGCCAGTAGCGCAGGTCGCGGCGCAGCGGATCGATCCGCTCCTTGTCGGCGGCCTCGGCGACGAGGGCGCCGATCGCCGCTTCGAGCTCCGCGACCTTCGCGTCGATAAGCGCCTTGCCGCGCGCGGTGACGAGGTTGGGGCCAGGCGGGATCGGGATCTCGAACTTGGGCTCGAGATGCGCGTCGTCATCCTCGCGGCGAAAGGCGACGCTCACGCCGCGATGGCCTCCAGCGCCTCGCTCGCCTCCATCCACGCCGCTTCCGCCGCTGCGATGCGGGTTTCGAGCTCGGCACGCTGTTTCATAAGGTCGGTCATGGTCAGCCTGGCGAGCGCGGGCTCGGCGGATTTCGGATCGAACATGGCAAGGTCCACCGCGCTGCGCTGCGCGGTCAGCTTGTCGAGTTCGGCCTCCGCCGCTTTGGCCCGCTTGCGCAATTCCTGCCCTTTCTCGCGCGCCTCGGCCGCTGCCTTGCGCTGGTCCTTCTTGTTGACCGACTTCGCGCCCTCGCCCTTGCCCGGTGCCGGGTCCTTGGCGAGCACGAACGCGATATAGTCGTCGATCGAACCGTCGAACTCGCGCGCCGTTCCCTTGTCGACGAGGACCAGCCGGTCGGCGGTCATTTCCAGCATGTGGCGGTCGTGGCTGACGATCAGGACCGCGCCGGTATAGGCGTTGAGCGCCTGGACCAGCGCCTCGCGGGCATCGACGTCGAGGTGGTTGGTCGGCTCGTCGAGGATCAGCATGTGCGGCGCATCGCGGGTGATCAGCGCCAGCGCCAGCCGCGCCCGCTCCCCGCCCGACAGCTTGCCGACCTCGGTCGTCGCCTTGGGCCCGGCGAACCCGAACCGCCCGAGCTGCGCGCGCACCGCCGCCGGGCTCGCCCCGGGCATCGCCACGGTCATGTGCTGGAGCGGCGTCTCGCTGCGGTCGAGTTCCTCGACCTGGTACTGGGTGAAATAGCCGACCCGCATCCGGCTCGACGCGGTTATCGCCCCGTCCATCGGGGCAAGTTGCGCGGCGAGCAGGCGGGCGAGCGTGGTCTTGCCGTTGCCGTTGCGCCCCAGCAGCGCGATCCGGTCGTCGGGGTCGAGACGCAGGTTGAGCCGGCTGAGCACCGGTGTGTCGCCATAGCCGACCGACGCGAGGTCCAATGTGATCAGCGGCGGGCGCAGCTCGTCGGGTGCGGGGAAGTCAAAGCTCAGCGAGGGATCGTCGATCAGCTCCGCGATCGGCTGGAGCTTGGCCAGCGCCTTGGCGCGCGACTGGGCCTGCTTGGCGGTCGAGGCGCGGGCCGAGTTGCGGGCAACGTAATCGCGCAGCCGCTCGCGCATCGCGTCCTGCTTCGCTTTCGCCGATGCCAGCTGCGCCTGCCGCTCGGCGCGCTGGCGCTCGAACGCATCGTAGCCGCCGGGGTACAGCGTCAGCTTGCCGCCCGAGAGGTGGAGGATGTGGTCGACCACGTTGTTGAGGAAGTCGCGCTCGTGGCTGACCAGCAGGATCGTCGCCGGATAGGACCGCAGGAAGTCCTCGAGCCACATCACCGCTTCAAGGTCGAGGTGGTTCGAAGGCTCGTCGAGCAGCAGCAGGTCAGGCTGTGAGAACAGCAGCGCGGCGAGCGCCACGCGCATCCGCCAGCCGCCGGAGAAGCTCTCCAGCGGACGGTGCTGCGCCGCCTCGTCGAAGCCGAGCCCGGCAAGGATCCGCGCCGCGCGGCTGGGCGCGGCGTGGGCGTCGATCGCCAGCAGCCGCTCGTGGATTTCGCCGAGGTGGTGCGGATCGCTGCAGGTCTCGCTTTCCGCCATCAGCGCGGCGCGTTCCGTGTCGGCGGCGAGCACCGTCTCGAAAGGGGTGGCGTCACCGCCCGGCGCTTCCTGCGCGATGTAGCCGAGCCGGCTGCCGCGCGGCATGGTCACCTCGCCGGCATCGGCCTCGAGCATCCCGGCGATGACCCGGACCAGCGTCGACTTGCCCGCGCCGTTGCGCCCGATCAGCCCGATCCGCCCGCGCGGCGGCAGCTTGGCGGTCGCCCCGTCGATGATCGTGCGCCCGCCGAGGCGAACGGTGATGCCGGAAATGTTGAGCATGGCGGGCCTGGCAGGAGCGAAGGGAGGAGGTGGCGGAAACGTGGTGGGCGGTGAGGGGCTCGAACCCCCGACCCTCTCGGTGTAAACGAGATGCTCTACCAACTGAGCTAACCGCCCGCGTGGCCTGACACCATAGCCCTGGCAAGGGTGGTGCCGCTTACAGGACTCGAACCTGTGGCCCCATCATTACGAATGATGTGCTCTACCAACTGAGCTAAAGCGGCGCGCCGTGTCGGGCGGGGTTGCCCCTTACAGGCGGCGCGGGAGCTTCGCAAGCGGTTGCGTTGCGCTGCCGTGCGCCAACGCCGTACGCTAGATTGCTCGGCCGGCGAGATGCGCGACGAGGTGCCGCGCGGCATCGGAGACCTCGCGCCAGGTCTCCGCGAAGCCGGAGTCGTCGCCATAGTAGGGATCGGCGACCGGCAGGCCCTCCCGGCCCGGAACGTAATCGTTGAGCAGCGCCAGCGTGGCGCTTGCAGTTGCCGGGCGCAGCCGGCGCAAGTTGGCGAGGTTGTCGCGGTCGAGCGCGAGGACGTGCGTGAAGCGGGTGAAGTCGTCCCGCGACACCTGCCGCGCCCGCAGGCCGGTGATGTCGATGCCATGGCGCGCGGCGACCGCGATGGCGCGGGGGTCGGGCGGCTCGCCGGCATGCCAGTCCCCGGTTCCGGCAGAATCCGCAAACGCATCGAGCCCTGCCTCGGTCGCAGCGTGGCGGAAAGCGGCTTCCGCGAGCGGCGAGCGGCAGATGTTGCCGAGGCAGACGAACAGGACGGCGGGTGACGCTTGCATGGACAGACCCTAGCCGCCCGCCCGCGCCTGCGGAAGTCAGACGATGCCCGAGGCGGTCGTGCCGAGTTCGGCGAAATAGCGCGCCATCGCATCGGCCGCCTTTTCGGTCAGGGTGATGAAGGCGCGGCGGCGGTCGGTTTCGTCGTTGACGCGTTCGAGCAGGCCCATGTCGGTCATCTGGCTGATCCAGCGCAGCGCGGTGGTCGGCGGCACGGCGGAGGCAATGCACAGCGAGGTCACCGAGACGCGGACATGCTCGGCGCGGGCGGCGGTGAGGTCTAGCAGCATGTCCCACGCCGGGTCCGCGAAGAGGTCGCCCTCGAAGAACCGGGCACGAAGCTGGCGCTGGCGGATGATGCGGCGGATCAGCCGCGGATCGGGCAGCGGCGGACGGGCGGCGCGGACCAGACGGTCGGTCCCGTCAAGCGGCGCGCCGCGGAAGGCGAGGCTGGGCGATTCGAACCTGAAAGCGGAGCGCTCTTCCGTCTCGCTGCGTTCGTCGCCGCCAGAGAGCGCCTCCAGCTTGCGCGCCATCTCCTCGACCTGCTGGGACAGGCGCAAGAGGGTGATGCGGTCTTCTTCCGAAAGCTCGCGCACGTGCCGCCCACCGCGCGTGAGGATTCGCCCGATCGCCAGCACCAGTTCCGCCCGGCTCGGGGTGACGAGGATCTCCGCCCCGCTCTGGTCAAGGCAGCCGAACACCGCGTCGAGCATGCCGATGCTGGTCGCGACGATCAGGTCGACCCCGGCCCGCGCCGCACGCTGGTCTAGCGTGGCGAGCGCCGCGGTGCCGCCGGCGTCGAGGAACGGGACATCGACCAGGACGACGTCACCAAGCGCCATCTCCGCGCTGTCGAGCAGCGAGGAGAGGTCCCCCATCCGCGCGATGCGCAGGCCCGCGGCGGCCGCATCCTCGGCGATCTGGCGGCGGACATGTGGCCGTTCCGCAAACACCGAAGCGGAATAGACCGGCGACAGCGCGAGCCCGGGATCGTGCTCCTCCGCCACGCCATAGACGAAATCGACCGCCGCCTCGCTCATCGTTCGCACTCCTGCCCGCGAATCCGTATGAATACGTAATGCGAACATGGGTAGAACAAAAACGGATCAGGTCAATTGCGGGGACGGGCAGATGGCTCCGTTATGGAACGATCTCGATCGGCGTTCCGTCGGGGACGAGGGCCCACAGCTCCTCGATCTCGGCATTCGCGAGGGCGATGCAGCCGTCGGTCCAGTCGCCGGGAAGCCGGCCTGCGGCGAGCCAGTTGGGCTGGCCGTGGATGAAGATCAGCCCACCCGGCGAACGACCCTGTGCCGCCGCTGTGCGGGTCGCGGCGGCGTCCGGGTAGGAGATGTGCAGCGAGAGGTGGTAGGCGCTGTTCTCGTTGCCGTAGTCGATGACGAAGCGGCCTTCGGGGGTCCGCTCGTCGCCTTCGAACTGCTTGGCGCCCACCGGCTCGTCGCCGAGCTGGATGGCGGAATAGCGGCGCACCACCTCGCCCGATTCGCCGAGCAGGGTGAGTGTCCGCGCCGACTTCTCGACCCGGACCAGCGCGACGTCCGCGGCTTCAGCGGCGCGAGCCGGGTTCGTCGCCGGCCAGAAGAGGAAAGCGCCCAGCCCCGCCGCCAGCACCAGGCCGAACAGCAGGACGGGCCGCCACCGCATCGTCAGTCCACGAACGGATCGCGGACGAGGATCGTGTCCTCGCGCTCGGGGCTGGTGGAGACCAGCGCGACCGGGGTTTCGATCAGTTCCTGCACGCGCTGGATGTACTTGATCGCCTGTGCCGGCAGGTCGGCCCACGAGCGGGCGCCGGCGGTGGTGCCGCTCCAGCCGTCCATCTCCTCGTAGATCGGCTCGACCTCGGCCTGGTCGGCGGCGTGGCTGGGGAAGTAGTCGAGCACCTTGCCGCGGAGGCGATATCCGGTGCAGATCCGCACCTTGTCGAACCCGTCGAGCACGTCGAGCTTGGTCAGCGCAATGCCGGTGACGCCCGAGATGGCGCAGGACTGGCGGACCAGCACCGCGTCGAACCAGCCGCAGCGGCGCTTGCGCCCGGTGACGGTGCCGAACTCGTGGCCGCGTTCGCCCAGGCGCTGGCCGGTCTCGTCCTCGAGCTCGGTCGGGAACGGGCCGGAGCCGACGCGGGTGGTGTAGGCCTTGACGATGCCGAGCACGAACCCGGTCGAGTTGGGGCCGAGTCCCGAACCGCTCGCCGCCGTGCCGCTGACCGTGTTCGACGAAGTGACGAACGGATAGGTCCCGTGATCGACGTCGAGCAGCACGCCCTGCGCGCCCTCGAACAGGATCCGCGCGCCGGCTTTCCGCACCTTCTTGAGCCGCTTCCACACCGGCTGGGCATATTGCAGCACATAGGGCGCGATCTCGCGCAGTTCGGCGAGCAGCGCCTCGCGGTCCACCGGCGGCTGGCCGAACCCGGCGCGCAGCGCGTCGTGGTGGGCGCACAGCCGGTCGAGCTGGGCGTCGAGCGCATCGAGGTGGGCGAGGTCGCACACCCGGATCGCGCGGCGGCCGACCTTGTCCTCGTAGGCCGGGCCGATCCCGCGCCCGGTGGTGCCGATCTTGCCCGCGCCGGCGGCCGTCTCGCGCAGGCCGTCGAGGTCGCGGTGGAGGGGGAGGATCAGCGGGCAGTTGTCGGCAATGGCGAAGTTCTCGGCATTGATCACGACGCCCTGGCCTTCGAGCTTGGCGATCTCCGCCTTGAGGTGCCACGGATCGAGCACCACGCCGTTGCCGATGATCGAGAGCGTGCCGGTGACGATGCCGGAGGGGAGCAGCGAGAGCTTGTAGACCTGCTCGCCGACGACGAGGGTGTGGCCGGCATTGTGCCCGCCCTGGAAACGGACGACGGCATCGGCGCGGCTGGCGAGCCAGTCGACGATCTTGCCCTTGCCTTCATCGCCCCACTGGGCGCCGATCACGGTTACGTTGGCCAACGGTACGGCTTCCTTCTGTTTCGAAACCGTGCCGCCCCCTAGGGCAGAGGGCGTTGCACCGCAACAGGCGGGCGGAGATTTCGTGGGACGGAGAGGAATTGTCCAACATCAGCGCGAACTTCACGAATTTTGCCCGTGTCGCGCACGAATGCGTTTCGCCGCGAGTCTGCGGGCGAGCCGGGGTTATCGACGGTGACAAAGAGCCGGCGACGAGTCTGGCAGGCTGCGGCGGTGTAGGACAGCGGTTTGTGTGTGGAGGCATGGCCCCTCGCCAGCCGCTGACGGCATGGCAATGAACCACGTCGTCGTTGCGAGCGCAGCGAAGCAATCCACCACGCCCATGCGCGAATTCTGGATTGCCGCGGGGCTGCGCCCTTCGCAATGACGATTCATTAATGTCGTATCCGCGTCGGGTCGATGTGCGAATTTATCGGAGCAAAGCGCACGACGGAGAAAGACAATGACCGCGTTCGAGAGCATCCGACAGGGCCTGGTCGAGGCGATCGACTTTGCGAAGGGCACCCCCGGCAACGCGGTCCGGCGCGGGCTGCGGGATGCGGTGCTGACGGACTTCGCAGATGAGGCAGGGGGAGGCTACGTCGCGCCCACTTCAACGCCGTCATCCCGGGCTTGACCCGGGATCCCGCTTACCTTTCAAGCGATTGCAGCAAAGCGGGACCCCGGATCAAGTCCGGGGTGACGATCATTGGAGAGTATCGAGCGGGATTACGGCCGAGTCTGGTGGGACAGTTGCTGCGGTGAGGGATCGGGGATCGAGTGCCCCCACCGTCATCCCGTCGCTCCTGGCTTTCCGTGGCCGCACGGCCTTCCATTTTTTCTTAATGCGAATTCAATAGCCTGCGTGCCACATGCTCACCGCTGTTGGTTGGGGAACTGCCCTGTGCGCAAAACCGCATCGTACATCTGGACACCTCGAAGAACTCGCTGTTTTCGGCCTGAAGGGGGTGCGAAGGGTCTGATCGCGGTCTTTGGTGCGTGAG
>NZ_JBYSYP010000017.1:0-83341 GCF_058783565.1 Novosphingobium sp. FW305-C-111 | reverse complement strand
CCTCACGCACCAAAGACCGCGATCAGACCCTTCGCACCCCCTTCAGGCCGAAAACAGCGAGTTCTTCGAGGTGTCCACCTTGCGCATCAGCGGGCGGATCGCGGCGAGGTTCTCCTCCGGCACGCGGAAATGGCCGATGACGAGGATCATCAGAAGCTCTTGTCCTCGTACACCCGCGAGAGGTCGCCGCCCCATTCGCCGTGGTAGAGGTCGAGCAGCTTCTCCGCCGGGGTCTTGCCGCGGGCGAGGATGTCCTCGAGCGGCTGGAGGAAGCCGGTTTCGTTGTCGCCGCCGGCGTTGAGCTTGCCGCGCGCGGAGAGGCCGGCTTGCGCGATCTTCAGCACCTCCGGCGCGATGTCGCGCAACGTCCCGCCGCCCGGCAAGGGCGCATCGAGGCCAAGCTTCGGCACTTCGGAGCGGAGCCGTTCGCGCCCGTCCATGTCCCAGCCCTTGACGAGGTCCCACGCCGCGTCGAGCGCACCCTGGTCATAGAGCAGGCCGACCCAGAACGCCGGGAGCGCGCAGATCCGGCTCCACGGCCCGCCGTCGGCGCCGCGCATTTCGAGGAAGGACTTGAGCCGCACTTCGGGGAAGGCGGTGGAGAGGTGGTCGATCCAGTCCGACTTCAGCGGCTTTTCGCCGGGCAGCGCGGGCAGCTTGCCATCGAGGAAGTCGCGGAACGACTGGCCCGCGGCGTCGATGTATTTCCCGTCGCGGAACACGAAGTACATCGGCACGTCGAGCATGTAGTCGACATAGCGTTCGTAGCCGAACCCGTCCTCGAACACGAACGGCAGCATCCCGGTGCGGTGCGGATCGGTGTCGGACCAGATGTGGCTGCGGTAGGACAGCATGCCGTTGGGCTTGCCCTCGAGGAACGGCGAGTTGGCGAACAGCGCGGTCGCCAGCGGCTGGAGGGCGAGGCCGACGCGGAACTTCTGCGCCATGTCCGCCTCGCTCGAATAGTCGAGGTTGACCTGGATGGTGCAGGTCCGCAGCATCATGTCGAGGCCCATGCTGCCGACCCGCGGCATATGGCGCAGCATGATCGCATAGCGGCCCTTGGGCATGATCGGCAGCTCGTCGCGGCGCTTGTCGGGCCACAGCCCGACGCCGAGATAGCCGAGGCCGAGCCGGTCACCGATCTGCTTGACCTGGGCGAGGTGGCGCCCCGTCTCCTCGCAGGTTTCGTGCAGGTTCTCGAGCGGGGCGCCCGACAGTTCGAGCTGGCCCGCCGGTTCGAGGCTGACGGTGCCGTCGGGCCCGGCCATGGCGATGACGTTGCCGCCCTCTTCGATCGGGGTCCAGCCGAACTCGGTCAGCGCCATCAGCAGGTCGCGGATTCCGCCGGGCTCGTCATAGGACGGCGCGCGGCGGTCGGCGGTGCGATAGACGAACTTTTCGTGCTCGGTCCCGATCCGCCAGGCCTCGCGTGGCTTTTCGCCCTTCTGCATCGGCGCGACCAGCTGGTCGCGGCTCTCGATCACCGGATCGTTGCGATTTGAAACCTGCCGCGTGCTCATGGCGCGCGAGTTAATGCGGAACCGGCGGGGTGGAAAGCGAAATTGCTGGAATGGTGTATTGCAAAAATGGAGGGTCAAACTTCGTCATTGCGAGCGGCCGCAGGTCGCGAGGCAATCCGCGGGACTCGCTGCACCGGCTGGATTGCTTCCCCCCGCCTTCGCGGGGCTCGCAATGACGACGCGTCGGGAGAGGCACCGCCTACCAATCCCCGCGCACCCCCATCCACAGCGCGGTGGCGGCAATGGCGGCGGTTTCGCCGCGCAGGATGCGGGGGCCGAGAGTGATGGCGCTCGCCGCCGGGTGGGCGCGGATCGCGGCGCGTTCGGCCTCGTCGAAGCCGCCTTCGGGGCCGATCAGCAGCGCGGCCGGGCCCGGGTGCGCGGCGAACGCGGCAGCGGCGGGCGCGCCGCCCTGCTCGTCGGCGAAGAACAGGGCGCGGCCTTCGGGCCAGCCCTTCAGCAGGGCGTCGAGCTTCGCGGTGTCGTGCAGGACCGGCAGCGCGGTGCGCGCGCATTGCTCGGCGGCTTCGGTGACGATGGTCCGGGCGCGCTCCGGGTTGAGCTTGTCGGCGACGCAGCGCCGGGTCAGCACCGGGCGGACTTCGGCGACGCCCAGCTCGGTCGCCTTTTCCAGCACGAGGTCGAAGTTCGGCTTCTTGAGCAGCGCGGCGCACAGCCACAGGTCGGGCACGGCCTCGCGTTTGCGGGTGCGCGATTCGACGGCAAGGACCACGCTCCGCTTGCCCGCCTCGCTCACCCGCGCGACCCATTCGCCGGTTGCGTCGTCGCACAGCATTACTGCGTCGCCCGGCGCGACCCGCATGACCTTGCCGAGATAGTGCGCCTGCCCGCCTTCGAGCACCACGGCAGCCCCTTCGGACAGCGGTCCGGCAACGAACAGGCGCGGCGCGCTGCGCGGGGGCCAGGCGGGGGTGGCGGGCATGAGCCCTCTCTAGCGCGCAACCGCGGCACTCTCCAGCCGCCCGTGCTGAGCTCGTCGAAGCACCGCACTTTCTTTTCAGGCCGCGAAAGGAAGAACTGTCCTTCGACAGGCTCAGGACGAGCGGTGGAGGATTAGGTGGGGTTATTCGGTTCATTCGCAAGAAAGCCGGAATTGGCGAGTTTATTTCTTCACGCACTGTCCCTACATGCCGACGAACGATGGCCCGCCCCACACATCCCGAGTTCGACAAGAAGAAGGTCGTCGCCGAGAACCGCCGCGCGCGGTTCGAGTATGCGATCGACGATGTCTACGAAGCCGGCATCGTCCTCACCGGCACCGAGGTGAAGTCCCTGCGCTTCGGCGAAGGCTCGATCGCCGAAAGCTATGCCGAGGTGAAGGGCGGCGAGATCTGGCTGGTCAACTCGAACGTGCCCGAATTCAGCCACGGCAACCGCTTCAACCACCAGCCCAAGCGTCCGCGCAAGCTGCTGATGAAGGAGCGCGAGATCGCCAAGCTCCACGGCGCGGTCGAGCGCAAGGGGATGACGCTGGTCCCGCTGTCGATCTATTTCAACGGTCGCGGCCGGGCCAAGGTCGAGCTGGCGCTGGCCAAGGGCAAGAACAACGCCGACAAGCGCGCGACGATCAAGGAACGCGATTGGAAGCGCGAAGCCGCGCGGCTTTTGCGCGACCGCGGATGAGCGCCACGCGCCCGCCCCTTGTCAGCCGGATTGCCGCGTGGGCACACCGCAGCATGCCCAAGCGCGAGGAGCTTGAGGGCAATCGCTGGATCGGTCCGTTCGCCCGCCGGCCCGAGCTGTGGCGTTTTACCCGTCGCTCGGTCCCGCGCGGTGTCGCTGTCGGGCTGCTCGTCGGGATCTTTGCGCTGATACCCGGCATCCAGATCATCGGTGCGGCGCTGTGCTGCGTGCCGGTCCGCGGGAACATCCCGATCGCGGCAGCGATGACCTTCCTGTCGAACCCGGCGACGACCCCGCTGATCCTCGCCGCCTCGATCTTCGTCGGCAACAAGTTCGGGTTTCATGCCGACCTTTCGACGTTCTATGCGCTGTACGAGCGCGGCGCGGGCGTGGGCGACTGGCTCGGCTGGCTGCTGTCCGACGCCGCGCCGGCGCTCGTTTTCGGGCTGTTCGTCATTTCCACGGTCGCGGCCGCCATCGGCTATGTCGTGGCACTGGTGACGTGGCGCTGGTGGACCGCGCACAAGCGCAAGACCCGGCTCGCGCGCGCCGCCGCGCAGGATTTCCCTGAATGAGTGCCGCAGCCGAGGACGGGCGCGCGCCCCTCCCGGCGCGCGACATCGGCCTGCTCCTGCTCGCGCTGGTGGTCACCGACGGGCTGCTCTGGCTGGGCACCGGCGAGTGGCTGGTCGCGCTCGCCTTTGCCGCCGGCACGCTCGCGCTGGCCGCCGCGGCGCGGGTCGTGATCGCCGCCCGCCCCGCTGCCGCCGCGCCCGATTTTGCCGCGCCCGACTGGTCGGTGACGCATGTCGCGATCGACCGCCCGGATCTCGCCGTCGCGGTCACCGACCGGGCGGGGCGCCTCGTCTGCGCCAGCCCCAGCTTCGAGGCGTGGTTCGGAGCCGGCGCCGCCCCGCCGCGCCTGCCGCTGGAACAGGCCTCGCTCGAACGGCTGGAAAATGCCGCCCGCGTCGCCTGGCGCGACGGGGAGGGCAAGGCTGATCCGCTGGAGAACGCCGAGGGGCGCTGGCGCTGCGAGGTGCTGCGCGCCGGCCGGGGCGAAGACTACCTCGTCTGGCGTATTGCCGCGCTGCAGACGGTCGACCTGGTCGCCCAGCTGTCCGGCCATGTCGCGGGCAAGCTCGGCCGTGCGCTTGCCGCGCAAGGCATCCAGGCGGCGCTGGTCTCGCCCGAGGGCACGGTCCATGCCGCCAACCCCGCCTTCGCGCTGCGCGCCGCGGGCGACGAGAACGCGCCGGTCGCGGGCAGCGACTTCGTCGCCTACCTCCGCTCCGACGAGGACGAGCGCATCCTCTACGCCCGCGAGGGGCGCAAGGGCACCCCGCTGCGCCTGCTCCACGTGCCCGTCGCCGATCCCGACAGCGGCTTCGATCCCGACCCCGCCGTCACCAGTTCGCTGATGCTGCTGATCGACGACGAGGCCGCTCTGGGCGAGGTCCGCACCGGCCTCCCGCAGATCGAGGCGCTTCTCGCCCGGCTGCCGCTGGGCCTGGCAATGTGCGACCGCGATGGCCGCTTCCTGTTCGCCAACGAGGCGTTCCTGCGCGCGGCCGGCCATCCCGACCCGGTCGCGCCGCCCTATCCGTCGGACCTCGTGATCCGCGAGGACAAGGGCGCGCTGGCCGATGCGGTGCGCCGTTATGCGCAAGGCGCGCCGACTCGCGGCGACGTGGCGGTGCGGCTGCTGACCGCGCCCGAGGACCCGGTTTCGCTGAGCCTTGCCGGGGTGCGCGGGCTGGGCGAGGGCTCGGTGCTGCTCAGCCTCAAGGACTCGAGCGAGGAAACCCGGCTCAAGCGCGAGATCGCCCAGGCGACCAAGATGCAGGCGGTCGGCCAGCTGGCCGGCGGCGTCGCGCACGACTTCAACAACGTGCTGACCGCGATCATCGGCTACTGCGATCTCATGTTGATGCGCCACACGCCGGGCGATTCCGACTTCGACGACATCCAGCACATCCGCGCCAACTCCAACCGCGCCGCGAGCCTCACCCGCCAGCTCCTTGCGTTCTCGCGCCAGCAGACACTGCGCCCCGAAGTGCTTCAGCTGCCCGACGTGGTTTCGGAAGTCTCGACCCTGCTCAAGCGGCTGCTGGGCGAAAAGATCCAGTTCGTGGTCACGCACGACCGCGACCTGGGTTCGGTCAGGGCCGACCCGGTCCAGCTCGAACAGGTGCTGCTCAACCTTGCAGTCAACGCACGCGACGCGATCGAGGCGCGGATCGCGGAGGGCAAGTCCAGGGACGCGGGCAAGCTGCGCCTCGCCACCCGGCGCATCACCGCGGCCGACGTGCGGGCCATGCGCAGCGAGATCCTCCCCATCGGCGACTATGTCGCGCTGGTGGTCGAAGACAACGGCACCGGGATCAAGGCCGACCTCGTCGGCAAGATCTTCGAGCCGTTCTTCACGACCAAGGAGAAGGGCAAGGGCACCGGGCTCGGCCTTTCGACCGTGTACGGCATCGTCAAGCAGTCGGGAGGATTCATCTTCGCCGAGAGCGAGCTGGGGCGCGGGACCAAGTTCACGATCTATTTCCCGGTCCATCATGCCGACCCGGCCGATCTGGTCGTCGCCGCGAAAAAGCCCGAACCGAAGCGCGAATGGTCGGGCGGCGGGAAGATCCTGCTGGTCGAGGACGAGGACACCGTCCGCGCCGTGGCCGAGCGCGCGCTGGCGCGGCAGGGCTACGAGGTGACCACCGCGGCCGACGGCGAGGAGGGGCTCGAATACGTCCGCCTTGGCCGACAGTACGACCTCGTCGTGTCCGACGTGGTCATGCCGACGATGGACGGCCCGGCGATGGCCCGGGAGATTCGCGCGCTGCGGCCCGAGCTCCCGGTGATCTTCATGTCGGGCTATGCCGAGGAACAGCTGCGCCGCGAGATAGATATCCCCAACATGCATTTCCTCGCCAAGCCGTTCTCGGTTCAGCAGATCGCCGATGCGGTCGAGATGGTGCTGCGCGGCGGCTGACCTGAACGGCGGAAATCCGCCATTTCCGGCAAGACCGTTCGGGATCGGATGGAAATTTTCGTTCCCCCCTTGTTCCAACAGAACAAACCGCGTACACGAGCGGTGTTGACGGTTCAGGTCAGCCATCTCTAGGCAAGGAGGGTCAGCCCATGGCGGCGCAGCTCAAGCTCATTCAGGAAGGCAAAGAAAAGGACATGGACCGTCAGAAGGCGCTGGAAGCGGCGCTCGCGCAGATCGACCGCGCGTTCGGCAAGGGCTCGGCGATGAAGCTCGGCTCGAAGGAGGCGATGCAGGTCGAGGCGATTTCCACGGGATCGCTCGGGCTCGACATCGCGCTCGGCGTCGGCGGCCTGCCGCGCGGCCGGGTGATCGAAGTCTACGGGCCGGAAAGCTCGGGCAAGACCACGCTCGCACTCCACGTGATTGCCGAGGCGCAGAAGACCGGCGGCACCGCCGCGTTCATCGACGCCGAACATGCGCTCGACCCGGTCTATGCCAAGAAGCTCGGCGTCAACATCGACGAACTGATCGTCTCGCAGCCCGACACCGGCGAACAGGCGCTCGAGATTACCGACACCCTCGTGCGCTCCAACGCGATCGACGTGCTGGTGGTCGATTCGGTCGCCGCGCTGGTCCCCCGCGCGGAAATCGAGGGCGAGATGGGCGACAGCCACGTCGGCCTCCAGGCCCGCCTGATGTCGCAGTCGCTGCGCAAGCTGACCGGTTCGATCAGCCGCTCGCGCTGCATGGTGATCTTCATCAACCAGCTGCGCATGAAGATCGGGGTGATGTACGGCAACCCGGAAACCACCACCGGCGGCAACGCGCTCAAGTTCTATGCCTCGGTCCGCCTCGACATCCGCCGCACCGGCCAGATCAAGGACCGCGACGACATCGTCGGCAACGCCACCCGCGTGAAGGTCGTCAAGAACAAGGTCGCCCCGCCGTTCAAGCAGGTCGAATTCGACATCATGTACGGCGAAGGCATCTCCAAGATCGGCGAGATCCTCGACCTCGGGGTCAAGGCCGGCCTCGTCGAAAAGTCGGGTGCGTGGTTCAGCTACGACAGCATCCGCATCGGCCAGGGCCGCGAAAACGCCAAGACTTACCTGCGCGAGCATCCCGATGTTTGCGACCGGTTGGAAGCCGCGATCCGCGGCCGCACCGACCAGGTTGCCGAGGAGATGATGACGGGTCCGGACGCGGACGACGACATCTGATCCTCAAGGCGCGGGGTAGCATCCCCCCGCATTGTCCCCGCGCCAGTCCAAAGACCGGCGCGCTCCCCGGCAGGAGCGCGCCGGTTTCGGTGTGTGAGCCGGCCTTGCCAGTGCTCTCCATCCGACTAGGATCGCCGCGGGGAGGGAAAGATGGAACCCAGGGCGATTACAGCTTCGGCAGGCAAGGACTTGCTTCTCCTCGCCGTCTCCAGCGCCTTCGTGGCCGTGTTTGTCTACCTCGCCTGGCAAGGTGACACTTCGGCAACAATGCTTCTTGGCGGAGGCTTTTTCCTGCTCGGCGTGGTCGTATCTGGCTGGACCCTGCTCAGACCGTTCACGCTGGTTCTCGACGACCAGGGCTGGACGCTGTCCGGAGGAACGACCCGCAAGCCGTTGCGGATGGCATGGTCCGATCTCAGCGAAATTTTCGTATATCGCGTGCCGAAAGGCGGAACGATGATCGGCTATAACGTCAAGGAAAATGCCCGGACGCCAGGCATGACCTTGTCCCGTGCCTTGGGCGCTGACGGCGCAATTCCCGGTTCGTGGCCAATGAAGAAGGCCGAACTGGCGGCGCTGCTGGAGCAGTACCGCCAATTCTACGCCGGCTAAGCCGGCCTCGCGCAGCAACCGCCTATGCCGCCAGCTTGGCCTGCGACTTGACCACCTCCTCGGCCTGCTTGCCCGCCAGCTCGGCGAGGTGATCGAACGCCGCGACATAATGCGCGAGGCCCTGGCTCAGCGAACGCAGTTCGGCGTCGAGCCCGTGCAGACCCGCCTCGGGCAGGGTCGCCTCGATCCGCTCCCACCGCAGCCAATCGGGATGCGGGCCGAGCCCGGCGATCTGGCCTCGGCGCGATGACAGGACCGAACCCGCCTTCGATCCCGTCCCGGCGGGCGTGTCCACGGTCACGCGGCACACCGGTTCGAGCAGGTACGGCGCGGCCTGCGCCAGCGCGTCTGCCATCGCCATCCGGCCAGCCACCCGGAACGCCAGCTCGGAACTGTCGACCGAGTGGAACGAGCCGTCCACCAGCGTGACCGCGACATCGACCACCGGAAAGCCCAGCGGTCCCTTCTCCATCGCGTCGCGGACCCCCTGCTCGACCGCCGGGATCCACTGCTTGGGGATGACCCCGCCGGTGATCCGGTCCTCGAACGCGAAGCCTTCGCCGCGCGCCAGTGGCCGCAGCTCGATCGTGCAGTCGCCGTACTGGCCGTGCCCGCCGGACTGCTTCTTGTGCCGCCCGCGCACTTTCGCGCCTTTCCGCACCGACTCCCGGTAGGCGATGCGCGGCGGATGCGAATCGACTGCCACGCCATAGCGCCGCGAGAGCCGGGCCAGCACGACGCCAAGATGCTCGTCGTTGATCCCGCGCAGCAGGGTCTCGTGGCTCGCTTCGTCCTGCGACCATTCGAGCGCCGGGTCCTCCTCGCACAGGCGATGGAGCGCGGTCGAGAGCTTGACGTCGTCCTTGCGGTCGCGCGTCGTCACCGCGATCGCCGCGTTGCGCGGCGGGTATTCGACCGGCATGTCGCCTGCCAGCGCCGTGCCCTTCGCGCCGAGCAGCGCGCCGCACCGCGCTCCGTCGATCTTGGCCACCGCGACTACGTCGCCCGCACCCGCGCTGGCCAGCTTGGCGGTCTTTTCGCCCTGCACCGCGAACAGCGAGCCGGTCCGCGCCGCCGTGCCTTCAACCACCAGTTCGTCGCCCTCGCGGATCGCGCCGCCGAGCACCCGGCCAAGGGCCAGCCGCCCCATCGCGCCGCCATGAGCGACCTTGAACACATGCAGCGCCGCACCGCCGTCCACGCCGAGCCGCTTCGCCGCGCCCTCCGGTCCGGGGGCTTCGTGTCGCAGCAGCTTGAGCAGCCGCCGCACGCCGCCACCCGCCTGGGCTGAGCCGAACAGCACCGGCACCACCTTGCCCCGCGCGGTATCGTCGGCAAGGTCCGCCAGCACCATGCCGGCATCGGGCTGCTCGTCCATCAGCAGCGCTTCCATCAGCGCGTCGTCAAAGTCGGCGAGCGTCTCGAGCAGGCGGGTGCGTTCGGTCTTCTCCCGCTCGGCCAGCCCCTCGGGGATTGCGACCAGCTCGGATGGCGCGCCCGGCTTGTAGCGGTAGGCCCGCTCCAGCGCGACATCGACATAGCCGGTCACCTGCTCGCCTTCGCGGATCGGGAATTCGCGGAGCAGCAGCGGCTCGCGGCTCATCGGCTGGAGCGCCTCGAGGATGTCGCGCACCGATCCGGCACGCGCGCCATCCATCTTGTTGACGAAGATCGCATGCGGAAGGCCGATCTCGTCGAGCCGGCGCAACGCGGGGCCGGCCAGCGCGGCGCGGGCCGGGTCGGGATCGACCACCACCACCGCCATGTCGAGCGCCGGCAGCGCGGCGAGCCCGTCGGCGGCGAAGCCCACCCCGCCGGGCGTATCGACAATCGCGAACCGGTCGCCGAGGTAGTCGAAGTGGCAGAGGTTGAGTTCGGTCGAGCCGCGCCGGGTCCGCGCCTCCGGGCTGGCGTCGCCCACGCTGGTCCCGGCCTCGACGCTGCCCTGCCGGGTGATCGCGCCGCTGGCGTAGAGCAGCGCCTCGGCGAGGCTGGTCTTGCCCGTGCCGGCCGGCCCGACCAGCCCGACCGCACGGGTCGCTTTGCTGCCGGAATTGGTTCCGCTGCCCTGGGTGTTGCCCATCGTCCGCTCCTTTCGTGTGTTCTGGAGCGCGCCGGGCTGCGTCGTTGCGCCTGACGCGCAAGATGGAAAGGATGGTCTGCCTCAATCGGGTGAGTCGCAAGGAGAAACTGGCATGGCCGCGACGATGGACTGGCAGGGCGTGACCGGACAAAGCTGGGCCGACGAATGGCGCCGCACCGACCGCAGCTTCGCGGCACTCACCGAGGTGCTGCTGGCGCGGATCGCGGCGGAACCGGGCACGCGAATCCTCGACATCGGCTGCGGCGCGGGCGAGCTGTCGCTGGCGATTGCGGGGGCGCGGCCCGGGGCGGAGGTGCTGGGCGTTGATATTTCGGCGCAGCTCGTCGGCGCGGCGTCCGGGCGTGCGGGCGGGGCGGCTCGCTTTGCTCTCGGCGATGCCGCGATGTGGGATGCGCAGGGCTTCGCGCCCGACCTGCTGGTCTCGCGCCACGGCGTGATGTTCTTCGGCGATTCCGCCGCCGCTTTCGCGCACCTTTCGCGCATCGCCGCGCCGCGCGCGCGACTGGTCTTTTCCTGCTTCCGCGCGCCCGCGCTCAACGGTTGGGCGAGCGAGATCGGCAAGATACTCGCGAACCCCGGCGGACCGCCGCCCGATCCGTTCGCGCCCGGCCCGTTCGCCTTTGCCGATCCGGAGCGGGTTCGCGCTGTTCTGGATGCAGGCTGGACCGACCTCGCCTTCGAGCCCGTCGACTTTCGCTACGTCGCGGGGGAGGGGGAAGACCCGGTCGCCGACGCGGAGGCGTTCTTCGCCCGGATCGGCCCTTTCGCCATGGCGATGCGCGCGCTGCCCGAGGCGGAGCGCCCGGCCCTCGCGGACAGGCTGCGCGAGGTGCTCGAGCGCCACCGCAGCGGCGAGCGGATCGCCTTTCCCGCCGCGGCGTGGATCGTAACCGCCACATCCCGCGTTGGAAGTCCATGAGACCCGCGCCGATCCCGGTCGTGATCAATCGCAGCGGCGGCACTGCGCGCCGGCTGGGCGACGATCTGGAGCGCACGGTGCGTGAGGCCTTCGCCGCGCGGCGGCTGGAGATCGACCTCCACCTCGTCGAGGGCAAGGACCTTGGCGAAACCGTTGGGCGCTTCCGTCGCCGCAGCGTGGTCGCGGTGGGCGGGGGCGACGGGACCATTTCCTCGGCGGCCGCGGTTCTGGCGGGCACGGACACCGCGCTCGCGGTCCTCCCGCTCGGCACGCTCAACCATTTCGCGCACCAGCTGGGCGTGCCGGATTCGCTGGAAGAGGCGGCGGCGATCGCGGGGGGCGGCCATGCCCTGCGGATCGACCTCGCCCGGGTGGGCGAGCGCATCTTCATCAACAATGCCTCGCTCGGCCTTTATCCGGCGATCGTTCGCCAGCGTGACGCGAGCCGCCTGCCGAAGCGGCTGGCGCAGGTCCCGGCGGCGTGGCGGGCGCTGCGCAAGGGGCGCGGGCAATGGTTCGAACTCGCCATCGGCGAACGGCGCGAGCATATCGAGACCCCGATGCTGTTCGTCGGCAACAACCGCTACGATATTGGGCAGGGCGCGGCGGGGGTGCGGGATTCGCTGTCCGACGGCCTGCTCTCGCTCGTCGCGGTCGCGCCGCGCCGCCCGCTGGCGCTGGTCGGCTTCGGCCTGCGCGCCGCTCTCGGCCGCGCCGACCTTGCCCGCGACTTCGGCGAAGTGATCGACGTGGCGAAGTTCGAGCTGCTGGGCGAAGGCTCGATCGACGTCGCCCACGACGGCGAGGTCACCCGCATGGACTTGCCGCTGCGCTTCGAAATCCTCCCCCGCGCGCTGACCGTGATGGCCGGCGATCACGCCCCGAACGGGCGAAACGTGCTTGTTCCGCGCCGAACGCTCGCCTAACTGCGGGCGATGAGCTCGACGAACGAAATCCGCCGGTCCTTCCTCGAATACTTCGGCTCGCAGGGGCACGAAGTGGTGCAGTCTGCGCCGCTGGTTCCCTACAACGATCCGACCCTGATGTTCGTGAACGCGGGCATGGTCCCGTTCAAGAACGTTTTTACCGGGTTGGAGACGCGGTCCGTGCCGCGCGCGACCTCGTCGCAGAAGTGCGTGCGCGCCGGGGGCAAGCACAACGATCTCGACAATGTCGGCTACACCGCGCGGCACCACACGTTCTTCGAGATGCTGGGGAATTTCAGCTTCGGCGACTACTTCAAGGAACAGGCGATCACCCACGCCTGGACCCTACTCACCCGCGAGTGGGGCCTGCCCAGGGACAAGCTGCTCGCCACGGTCTATCACACCGACGACGAGGCGTTCGAGCTGTGGAAGAAGATCGCGGGCCTGCCCGAAGACCGGATCATCCGCATCCCCACGAAGGACAACTTCTGGGCGATGGGCGACGACGGCCCGTGCGGACCGTGCTCGGAAATCTTCTATGACCACGGCGCGCACATCGCCGGTGGCCCCCCGGGCAGCCCGGACGAGGACGGCGATCGGTTCATCGAGATCTGGAATCTCGTGTTCATGCAGTTCGAGCAGGCCGCAGGCGAGATCGTCGGCGAGCTGCCCAAGCCGAGCATCGACACCGGCATGGGGCTGGAACGCGTCGCCGCGGTGCTCCAGGGCGAGCATGACAACTACGACACCGACACCTTCCGCGCGTTGATCGCGGCGAGCGAAAGCCTGACCGGGGTGAAGGCCGAGGGCGAGCAGCGCGCCAGCCACCGGGTGATCGCCGACCACCTGCGCTCGACCAGCTTCCTGCTGGCCGATGGCGTCCTGCCGAGCAACGAAGGGCGCGGCTATGTGCTGCGGCGGATCATGCGGCGGGCGATGCGCCATGCCCACCTGCTCGGCGCAAAGGATCCGCTGATGCACCGGCTGGTCCCGGCGCTGGTCACCGAAATGGGCCAGGCCTATCCCGAGCTCGGCCGCGCCCAGCCGCTGATCGAGGAAACGCTGCAGCGCGAGGAAGTGCAGTTCCGCCGCACCCTGGCCAACGGGCTCAAGCTGCTCGACGAGGCGACCGGCACCATGGGCGAGGGCGGCGAGCTCCCCGGGGAGACCGCGTTCAAGCTCTACGACACCTATGGCTTCCCCTATGACCTGACCGAGGACGCGCTGCGTTCGCGCGGCATTGCGGTCGACCGCGAGGGCTTCGACGCGGCGATGGCGCGGCAGAAGGCGGCGGCGCGGGCGGCGTGGAAGGGCAGCGGCCAGGCCGCCGATGGCGAAGTGTGGTTCGATATTGCCGAGCGCGTCGGCGCGACCGAATTCACCGGCTACACCGCCACCACCGGCGAGGCGCAGGTCGTCGCGCTGGTGCGGGACGGCAAGGAAGTCGAGAGCGCCAACGCGGGCGAGGCGGTGACGGTGATCGTCAATCAGACCCCGTTCTACGGCGAAAGCGGCGGCCAGATGGGCGACGCGGGCACGATCTCCGGCGCGAACGGGCTGGCCATCGCCGTGACCGACACCGCCAAGCCGCTTGGCCGGCTGCACGCCCACAACGGCACGGTCGAGGCGGGCACGATCTCGGTCGGCGACGTGGTCAAGCTCGACATCGACGTCGAGCGCCGCGACGCGATCCGCGCCAACCACTCGGCCACGCACCTGCTCCACGCGGCGCTGCGCCACCGGCTGGGCGCGCACGTCACGCAGAAGGGCAGCCTCGTCGCGCCCGATCGCCTGCGCTTCGACTACTCGCACCCGGCGGCGCTGTCGGCCGACGACATCGCCGCGATCGAGGCCGAGGTGAACGCCGAAGTGCGCGCCAACGAGCCGGTCTCGACCCGCCTGATGAGCCCCGACGATGCGATCGCCGCAGGGGCGATGGCGCTGTTCGGGGAGAAGTACGGCGACGAGGTGCGCGTGCTCAGCATGGGCCGCGCGACCGACAAGCACTACTCGGTCGAGCTGTGCGGCGGCACCCACGTGCGCGCGCTGGGCGACATCGGGGTGTTCCGTATCGTTTCCGAAAGCGCGGTCAGCTCGGGCGTGCGGCGGATCGAGGCGCTGACGGGCGAGGGCGCGCGGCAGTGGCTGGTGGCCCGCGAAGACGCGCTCAAGGGCACCGCCGCGCTGCTGCGCACCACCCCTGACGAGGTCGAGGCGCGGGTGGCGGCGCTGGTCGACGAACGGCGCAAGCTCGAACGCGAACTGGCCGAGGCGAAGAAGGCTCTGGCGCTGGGCGGCGGCTCGGCGGCGGCGGCGAGCGCGGACGAAGAGGTCGGCGGCGTGAAGTTTTCCGGGCAGGTGCTCGAAGGGCTGGACCCCAAGGAACTGCGCGGCTTGCTCGACCAGGCCAAGCAGCGGCTGGGTTCCGGCGTCGCCGCGATCGTCGCGGTCAATGACGGCAAGGCCAGCATCGCGGCGGCGGTCACGGAAGACCTCGCCGGCAAGTTCAGCGCGGTCGATCTGGTGCGCGCGGGCGTGGAAGCGCTCGGCGGCAAGGGCGGCGGCGGGCGGCCCGACATGGCGCAAGGCGGCGGGCCGGATGGGTCCAGGGCGGCGGAGGCGATTGCGGCGGTGAAAGGCGTGCTCGCTCGCTGAGTCCCCGCGAAGGCGGGGACCTCCAGCCGCATACGGACCGCCCGACCCAAGGAGGCCCCCGCCTGCGCGGGGGCGCAGCCTGCTACTTCCGCGCGTGGGTTTCCTTCTCGCTCCCGCGCGGCAAGTCCTTTTCCGGCGAGGTCGCGTCGGTCACCTGCGGGCGGGTGATCTTGCCTGAGCCTTCGCCCTTGAAGTCCTCAACGGTCTTGCTCGGCTGCATGTCGGGATGGGCGGGGTTGTCGTTGCTCATGGCACTCTCCTTCATGCAATCAACGCCGGGTGCGTGAACAAGGTCCGCAACCCGCCCCTTTCCAAGCGCGTCCTGCCATGAAAGACTGCGGGCAAAGGGGGCAGCCATGGACCTTGCCGCAATCGTCGCCGACATCGCCGCCGAGATGAAGGCCGCGCCCGACCGTGGCCGGGTGGCGGACTACATCCCGCCGCTCGCCTGCGTCGATCCGGGCAAGTTCGGCATCGCGGTGATCCTCGCGGACGGGACGACCTATCTCGGCGGCGATGCCGAGGAGCCGTTCTCGATCCAGTCGATCAGCAAGGTCTTCGCGCTTACCCTGGCACTGGGCGCGGTCGGCGATGCGCTGTGGGAGCGGGTCGGGCGCGAACCTTCGGGCAGCGCGTTCAATTCGATCGTCCAGCTGGAAAGCGAGCATGGCATCCCGCGCAACCCCTTCATCAACGCCGGGGCGATCGTCGTCGCCGATGTGCTACTGAAGAGCTACGCGCCCGCCGAGGTGGTCGCCGAAATGCTCCGTTTCGTCCGCGCGCTGGCCGCGGACGAGGGCATCGCCATCGACGAAAGCGTCGCCCGCGCGGAGCAGGACACGGGCTTCCGCAACTTCGCGCTCGCCAACTACATGCGCTCGTTCGGCAACCTGACGCACCCGGTCGAGCAGGCGCTGTCGGTCTATTTCCATTTCTGCGCGCTGGCGCTGAGCTGCCGCCAACTCGCCGCGGCGGCGCGGTTCCTGATGGCCGACGGACGCAACCCCGCGACCGGCCTCGCCGTGGTCACCCCGCAGCGGGCGCGGCGGATCAACGCGCTGATGATGCTGTGCGGGCACTACGACAATTCGGGCGAGTTCGCCTTCCGCACCGGGCTTCCCGGCAAGTCGGGCGTCGGCGGCGGGATCATGGCGGTCGCGCCGGGTATCGCCTCGGTCGCAGTGTGGTCGCCGGGGCTCAACGCCAAGGGCAATTCGCAGCTCGGCACGCTGGCGCTGGAGCGGCTGGCGCAGCGCACCGGGTGGTCGGTGTTCGAGCCGGTGGCGGACCGGTAGGTTTCAAGACACTTTGCGCCCCCGCGAAGGCGGGGGCCTCCATCGATCACCCGGTCCGCTTGAACGATGGAGGTCCCCGCCTGCGCGGGGACGCAGCAAGTTTTTCGTGCTCCGTTACCTCAGCAGCACTTCCGCGATCTGTACCGCGTTCAGCGCCGCGCCCTTGCGCAGGTTGTCGCCGACCACGAACAGCGCGAGGCCATGCGCGACCGAGCGGTCGGGGCGGACGCGGCCGACGTAGACCGGGTCCTGGCCGGCAGCGGTCAGCGGGTTGGCGACGTCGTCGATCACCACGCCCGGCGCGGCGCGCAGCAGGTCGAGCGCCTGCTCGGCCGAGATCGCGTTGTCGAACTCGGCGTTGATCGACAGGGCATGGCCGGTGAACACCGGCACCCGCACGCAGGTACCCGAGACGGCGAGGTCCGGCAGGTTCAGGATCTTGCGGCTCTCGTCGCGCAGCTTGAGCTCTTCCTCGGTGTAGCCGTCCTCGCCCAGCACGTAGTTGAGCGGCACGACGTTGAAGCCGATCGGCACCGCCCACTTGCGCGGCGTGCCAAGGTCCACCGACGAACCGTCGCGCGCCAGCTTCTCGCACTCGGCGGCGCCGGCCTTGATCTGCTCGGCGAGTTCCTCGACCCCGGCCATGCCGCCGCCCGACACCGCCTGGTAGGTGCTCGCCACCAGCCGCTTGAGGCCGGCGGCGGCGTGGAGGGGCTTGAGCACCGGCATCGCCGCCATCGTGGTGCAGTTGGGGTTTGCGATGATCCCCTTGGGAAGCACTTCGAGCGCTTCGGGGTTCACTTCGGCGACGACCAGCGGCACCTCAGGATCGCTGCGCCACGCGCTCGAATTGTCGATGACAATGCCGCCCGCCGCCGCCACCTTGGGCGCGAGCGCCTTCGAGGTCGAGCCGCCGGCCGAGAAGAACACGATGTCGAGCCCGGCGAAGTCGGCGGTCTCGGCGTCTTCCACCACGACATCGGCCTCACCGACCTTCACGGTGGACCCGGCCGAACGGGCCGAGGCGAACAGGCGGACGCTCGAGAACGGGAAATTCCGCTCTTCCAGCAGCTCGCGCATCATCGATCCGACGAGGCCGGTCGCGCCGACTATGCCGACGGCGGGGCGGGCGGGGAGGTTGTGAAGGGGCATGTCTCGTTCGTCTCCTGTCGTTGCCGGAGGCG
The DNA here is from genome assembly GCF_058783565.1 of Novosphingobium sp. FW305-C-111. NCBI lineage: Bacteria > Pseudomonadati > Pseudomonadota > Alphaproteobacteria > Sphingomonadales > Sphingomonadaceae > Novosphingobium > Novosphingobium sp. FW305-C-111. Next base: position 66,267 of record NZ_JBYSYP010000017.1, on the reverse strand, counting down.
CGCGAGGCTGGGACCGTGTGGAAATTCAGGCCCCGCGCGTCTCGCGGGACCTTGTCCGGATGTTCCCTGTCAGAGCGACAGCGCCAGCCGAACCGTCCCGCGCGTGGCGGTCGGTTTGGTAATAATCGGCGTGGTCGGCTTGGCGGTCATCACGGGCGGGCCGTTAAGAGGCCGGGAAAGGATTGTAAAGCCGATTCGTGCTGCGACGCACAAATGGTGCGTTGATGACCGGTTCCACACACTCCGTCCGTCCTGAGCCCGTCGAAGGACCGTTCTTCTCTTCGGACCCCGCGCCACGCCAAAATGAAAAGCCGACCTTCGACAGGCTCAGGACGGGCGGGTTTGGAGGCTCCGACACGCTCAGGGCGGGCCGGTCAAGGGGAAAGCGCGGCGCTATGCCCCCTTCTCCCGCAGCACCCCGGTCCGCAGGCGCGGCATGGCGGGCAGCTCGCCCTCTTCCATGATCTGGGCGCGGAACTGGTCGCGCTTTTCGTGGATCGAGGCGATCACCGGGCCCATCGCCACGCCCATGTCGACCAGCACCGCCTCCGACAGCTGGAGCGAGCTTTCCAGCGTTTCCGGCACCGCGTCGGTCGCCCCGGCGCGGTAGAGCTCGCCGGCGTGGCGCGGATCGCGGGCGCGGACGATGATCGGCAGCGCCGGGTGTTCGCGGTGAAGCTTCCTGACCATGCGCGAGACCAGTACCGGCTCGTCCATCGTCACGATCAACGCCTGAGCCTGATCGAGCCGCAGCTTGTCGAGCATGGCCTGGTTGGTCACGTTACCGAACAGCACCGGGAATCCCTCGGCCCGCGCCTCTTCGACGATCGCCGGGTCCGAATCGATGCCGACGTACTTGCGGTCGTGCGCTTCGAGCATTTCGCCGACCAGCCGCCCGACGCGGCCGAACCCGAAGATCACCGCACGCTCGGCATCGTCCTCGTCGAGCGGTGCGGCGGTGGCCGCCTCGCTGCCATCGATGCGCCGGGCAAAGGCATGGCCGAGCTTGGCGAGCAGCGGGGTGATGGTCAGGCCGATGGCAGTCACGACCTGCCAGAACTGCGCGGTGTCGGCGAGGATCAGGCCTGCCTGCGCCGCCGTGGCGAGCACGATCAGGGTGGTCTCGGACGGGCTTGCCATGAGGATGCCGGCTTCGACCGCGGTGCCGCGGCGCTTGCCGAAGGCGCGCAGCATGAACCCGGTCACCAGCGCCTTGACCAGCACCACGCCAAGCACCGCCGCGGCCAGCGGGCCGAGGTTGTCCCACACCATGTGCAGGTCGATGCTCATGCCGATGGTGATCAGGAACACGCCGAGCGCGAGGCCCTTGAACGGCGCGGTGATCACCTCGACCTCGCCGTGATATTCGGTTTCGGCGATCAGCAGCCCGGCGAGCAGCGCGCCCATGATCGGCGAGAGCCCGACCGCGGCGGTGGCCAGCGCGGCGATGATCACCACCAGCAGGCTGGCGGACAGGAACAGCTCGGGGCTCTTGGTCCGCGCGGCCTGGGCGAACAGGCGGGGCAGGGCGACCTTGCCGATCACCAGCAGGACGGCAATGACGAGCCCACCCTTCCACAGCGTCTCGACGAGGCTGGGCTGCTGCTCGACCATCGCGAACGGGGCCATCGCGCCGAGCAGGAAGATGATCGGGACCAGTGCGATGTCCTCGAACAGCAGCATCGCCAGCGCGGCGCGGCCGACCGGGGTCTGGGTGCCGGCGATCGGCAGGACCAGCGCGGTCGAGGACAGCGCGAGCGCGAGGCCGAGCCCCATTGCGCCGCCGGCGGTCTCGCCGGTGAAGTAGAGCGCGCCTGCGAGCAGCGTTGCCGCGACGAACAGCTCTGCCGCGCCGAGCCCGAACACCAGCCGCCGCATCGCCCAGAGGCGCGCGAAGGACAGCTCCAGTCCGATCGAGAACAGCAGCAGGATGATCCCGAACTCGGCAAAGGGCTCTATCGCATCCGGCCGGGTGATCGTCAGATAATAGAGCCACGGATGCTCATCGACCAGCGAACCGAGCCCGAACGGCCCGACGAGCACGCCGACCACGATGAATCCGATGATCGGCGTGATGCGGAAGCGGGCAAAGGCCGGAATGACGATCCCTGCTGCGCCGAGAATGACGAGCGCATCGCTGAGCGCATTGGTGGGTTCGAAGTTGACGGCCATGTCTGCCCCTTAAACCGCAAAGCACCGGTGCTGTCACCCGGTCGGCCGCGGAAACCTTCGTGCTGCGACGATGCCGGCCGTTGCCTTCGGCCCCCGTCCTCCCCGGTCAGGCCGGGCATGACGACGGGCTTGGGTAACGAGCGAACCGACGAAAAAGGCCCCGGGTTTCCCCGGGGCCTCTTTGTTGTCAGGCTGACCGGAGGGCTTAGCTCCAGCTGGCCATCTTCTTCTCGAGGTTGTCGACGATCGCCTGGAAGAACACTTCGGTGGTCATCCACGGCTGGCTCGGCCCGATCAGGATGGCGAGGTCCTTGGTCATCGCGCCCTGCTCGACGGTCTCGATGCAAACCTGCTCGAGCGTTTCGGCGAACTTCACCACTTCGGGGGTTTCGTCGAACTTGCCGCGATAGACGAGGCCGCGGGTCCACGCGAAGATCGAGGCGATCGGGTTGGTCGAGGTCGCCTTGCCCTGCTGGTGCTGGCGGTAATGGCGGGTGACGGTGCCGTGGGCGGCTTCCGCCTCCACCGTCTTGCCGTCGGGGCTGAGCAGGACCGAGGTCATCAGGCCGAGCGAGCCGAAGCCCTGCGCCACGGTGTCGGACTGGACGTCGCCGTCGTAGTTCTTGCACGCCCACACGAACTTGCCCGACCACTTGAGCGCCGAGGCGACCATGTCGTCGATCAGGCGATGTTCGTAAACGATGCCGGCGGCCTTAAACTTCTCGGCAAAGCCTTCGGTGTCGAACACTTCCTGGAACAGGTCCTTGAAGCGGCCGTCGTAAGCCTTGAGGATGGTGTTCTTGGTCGACAGGTACACCGGCCAGCCGAGGTTGAGGCCATAGTTGAACGAGGCGCGGGCGAAGTCGCGGATCGAATCGTCGAGGTTGTACATCGCCATCGCGACGCCCGAGCTGGGGAAGTCGAACACGTCGAGGTCGATGGTCTGCCCGTCCGCGCCGTCGAACACCAGGCGCAGCTTGCCGGGGCCGGGGATCAGCGTGTCGGTGGCCTTGTACTGGTCACCGAATGCGTGACGGCCGACGACGATCGGGTCGGTCCAGCCGGGGACCAGGCGCGGGATGTTCTGGATGACGATGGGTTCGCGGAAAACGACGCCGCCGAGGATGTTGCGGATCGTGCCGTTGGGCGACTTCCACATCTTCTTGAGCTTGAATTCCTCGACGCGGGCCTCGTCCGGGGTGATCGTGGCGCACTTCACGCCGACGCCGTACTGCTTGATCGCGTTCGAGGCGTCGACAGTGATCTGGTCGCTGGTCTCGTCGCGCTTTTCGACCGAGAGGTCGTAATACTTCAGGTCGATGTCGAGATAGGGCAGGATCAGCTTTTCGCGGATCCACTGCCAGATGATCCGGGTCATTTCGTCGCCGTCGAGTTCGACGACCGGGTTCTTCACCTTGATCTTGGCCATGATCCGTCCTTTGCCCCTGGGGAATGCGATGCCGGGCGTCCAAGCACAGGTTGCGCGGCGGCGCAAGAACCCCGCTGGATTCCTCGCGATTCGGGCTGGACAGCGCCTTGCGCAGTCGCCAGAAGTCTTAACCGAGCGATTAAATTTTCTGGGAAAGGAAGCACTGCAATGAGCGAGGTCCTCGTCGAAGCCGCTAACGGCGTCCTCACCGTCACGATCAACCGGCCCGAAGCCAAGAATGCGATGACCAAGGCCGCGGCCGAGGGCATTTCCGCAGCGATGGACCAGCTCGATTCGGACAGCAGCCTTTCGGTGGCGATCATCACCGGCGCGGGTGGCACGTTCTGTTCGGGGATGGACCTCAAGGGCTTCCTCCGCGGCGAATCGCCGTCGGTTCGCGGGCGCGGGTTCGGCGGCATTACCGAGCGCGGGCCGAAAAAGCCGTTGATTGCGGCGGTCGATGGCTATGCCTTGGCCGGCGGCATGGAACTGGCCATGGCCTGCGACCTGATCGTCGCTCATTCGGGCGCGAAGTTCGGCATTCCTGAAGCCAAGCGCGGCCTTGCCGCCGCGGCTGGCGGCCTGATCAAGCTGCCCCGCCAGGTTCCGCCGCGGATCGCGATGGAGCTGGCGCTGACCGGTGATTTCGTCGACGCCCGGCGCGCCTATGAACTGGGCTTCGTCAACCGGCTGACCGACGGTCCGGCGCTCGACGCGGCGCGCGAGCTCGCCGCGCGCATCGCCGAGAACGGCCCGCTTGCGCTGGTCGCGTCGAAGGCGATCATTCGCGATTCGCACACCTGGTCGAACGATGAGATGTGGACCAAGCAGGCCGAATACTTGGGCAACCTGTTCAGCACCAACGACGCCCGCGAAGGCGCGCTTGCCTTTGCCGAGAAGCGCAAGCCGAACTGGACGGGCAGCTGAGCTCCGGTTCCCCTCCCGCATGCGGGAGGGGACAAGGCCTGAAACGAAAAAGGCCCCGGGAAACCGGGGCCTTTTCTTCGAATGGTGGGCGTAGCAAGGATTGAACTTGCGACCCCTACGATGTCAACATAGTGCTCTACCACTGAGCTATACGCCCGGCACCATTCGTCTCCGTGGGGCGAACCCCGCGGGCAGGGGAGCGCCATTAGCGAGGCTCCCCCGGCTTGGCAACCCAGAGAATCAGATGCTCGCCTGCACCTGTCCCTCGAACACGCGCTCGACCTCCATCACGAGGTCGCGGAGGTGGAAAGGCTTCGACAGCACGCGGGCCTGCGGCAAGTCGCGGTTGGCCTTGAGCGTGACCGCGGCGAATCCGGTGATGAACATGACCTTGGTCGTCGGGCTCACTTCCGCGCAGCGCTGGGCGAGTTCGATCCCGTCCATCTCAGGCATGACGATGTCCGACAGCAGCAGGTCGAAATGCTCCGCTTCCAGCAGGGGCAGCGCGGCGGTGCCGCGATCGACCGCGGTCACGGAATAGCCGGCATTCTCCAGCGCCCGGGCGAGATAGGCCCGCATCGCGTCTTCGTCTTCGGCCAGGAGTATGCGCAGCATCTGGGGTTCCGTCAGTAACTGGGTCGGCGTCGCAAGCGCGATAACGCACGGCGTGTTAAAATTCTGCCCCGTTAACCCTGCCAATTCCGACCTGCCCGACTTTGACACAAAAGCAATTCACGGGCAGCGTTCCCGGCGATGGCGGAGAACAACCCGAATTCGGGCGATTCGTGGCCGGATTCGGGAGTCCTCAGGGGCGGTTCGGTTCCGGGGCATGAAGGCGTGCCCGCGTTCACCCTGCGCCACCGCGATCCTTCGCCGATCCCGATCCTCATCGCCGTGCCCCACGCCGGCCGCGCCTATGCCTCTTCGCTGCTCGAGCGGATGCGCAATCCGGCCTACGCCACCCCGCGACTCGAGGACCGCTATGTTGACCTCCTGGCGACCGAGGTGGCGAACGAAACGGGCGCTTCGCTGCTCGTCGCCCACGCGCCGCGGGCGATGATCGACCTCAACCGCTGCCCCGAGGATGTCGACTGGGACATGATGGGCATGCCTTCGCCCGATGCCTCGGCCGCGCCGCCACACAAGTTCGCGCGCCGGGCGCGCAGCGGCCTGGGCCTGATCCCGCGCCGCCTGCCCGGGCTGGGCGAGCTGTGGAAGCGGCGGATGGAGCACGAGGAGCTCGAGGCGCGGATCGCCGCGGTCCACGTCCCCTATCACGACGCACTGGGCGAAACGCTCGAGCGGCTCAGGCGGCGGTGGGGCGCGGCGCTGCTGATCGACCTGCACTCGATGCCGCCGCTCAGTCCCCGCAGCGGAATCGATCCACCGCCCGAATTCGTGGTCGGCGACCGCTTCGGCGCGGCCTGCGACGGCACGCTGGTCGCCTCCGCCTTCGGCCATCTGGCGGAGGCCCGGCGGATCGCCGCGCACAACCGGCCCTATGCCGGGGGCTACGTGCTGGAACGGCATGCGGCGCGGCGCCAGGGAATCCATTGCCTGCAGCTGGAGATCGATCGCCAGCGCTATCTCGACTTCCGGATGGTCGAACCGGGTATGGGCTTCGACGACATGGTCGCGCTGCTGACCGGTCTCGTCCGCCGCCTTGCCGGCGACGTCGCCGGACTGGGCCGCGAGTCGGCGCAGGAGCGGACCCGCGACGGCTGGTCGCAGGCGGCCGAGTAAAAGCCCCGCCGGCCAGCCCCGCAACCTTCTAACGGACAAGAAAAAACCACCTGGAGACAAGCTCCAGGTGGCCAAGGTTCAGGGAGGAGGTGCACGAAGTGCACCAGTCACGCCGGGCCATGAGGGGAGCCGCGACGCAACATCAACAAGATAGGTCGCCCCCCGCGGCGGTGCAAGTATCAATTGCACCGTTTTCGCCGCGGCGATTAACGATCCCATCCGGTTCGGTTGTGGCGGTCTCTCAGGCGGCCGGGACCGGGGTGGCGGTCGGGACCGCGCCATCCGGGCCCTTGCCCATGTCGACCTGGCGCGCAAACACCTGGCTCATCAGCTCGAGCGAGAACATGTGCGCGTAGATCAGCGGCAGCAGTCCGTTCTGCGCCCAGCCGCGCAGCACGTCACCGCGGACCTGCGCCAGTTTCTCCTGGTTGATCATCTGGAAGCCGCGATAGATGAACGGGTTTTCGACGCCGTTCTGCTGGATCGCCACTTCGCCTTCCATCAGCAGGTCGTGCTTCTTCAGCTCGTCGAGGAAGGTCTGGGTCTTCTGACCGGCCACTTCGAACTGCTCGCAGAACTGGAGGATGTTGCGGGTGGTCTCGCTCGGCTGGTCGCCATCGAACAGCGGGGCGCCGTCCTCCGATTCGCCGATCACGCCCGAGGACGGATCGAAGCACAGCGAAAGCTCCTCGCTCTGCGGGTTGAGCTTGGCGAGCAGCCACGGATAGCGGCGGACATAGGCCGGCAGGTAGATGTTGGGGGTGATCGTGCCGTCTTCGCCGATGAAGGTGTTGACGCCCTCGTTCAGGCCCATCAGCGCCAGCGGCACGCCGTTCTCGCCCGAGGCGAAGATGATCGGGTAGTGGCGCGAGGCTTGCGGGAATTCCTCGACGGTCAGCGGGATGGCGTGGACGTTGGCGACCCACGGAGCCTTTTCGGCGGCCTTCATCTTCCAGCCGGAATGGTCGCGGCTGTTGAGCGGCATGAGGTCGTTGTAGAACAGCGGAAGCGGGGCAGACTGCGGCGCGCTGGCCATCGGGATTCTCTCCGGTATTGGAAAATTGTCTGGTCGGTGCCTTGCGGGGCGATGACCCGAAAAGCGCGGAACGGCGGCTTTAGGGCTTCGCCGCCCGCTCGGCAAGCGCGGCCTAGACCAGCTTGCCCGGGTTCAGCAGCCGTTGCGGATCGAGCGCCGCCTTGACCTTGCGCAGCAGCGCGAGGTGGACCGGGTCGGCAAGCCGGGCGAGCTCGGCGCGCTTGAGCTGGCCGATGCCGTGCTCGGCGGAGATCGAGCCGCGCCATTCGGTGACCATGTCGTGGACCAGCGCGCTGATCGCCTTGCCCTCGCCGGCCTCCCACGCGGCGCGCTCGCTACCCGCCGGCGCAATGACGTGGAGGTGGATGTTGCCGTCGCCGAGGTGGCCGAAGCCGGCCACCTGCGTTCCGGGAAACGCCGCCATGATCCGCGGTTCGGCGGCCTCGAGGAATGCCGGCATGGCTTCCACCGGCACCGAAATGTCGTGCTGCACCGCCGGGCCGAGCGCCCGCTCGGCCTGGGGCACGGTCTCGCGGATCAGCCACAGCGCCTCGGCCTGCGCTTCGCTGGTGGCGAGCGTTGCGTCTTCCACGATGCCGGCCTCGAACGCGCTTTCGAGCAGGCGGGTGGCGAGCGCATCCAGCCCCTCCGCGCCGTCCGCATCGGCGACCAGCTCGATCAGCGCGTGCCAGGCGTGATTCTCCGCCAGCGGCATCCGCGCGCCTGGCAGGAAATCCATGACCGAGGCGACACAGTGCGCGGGCATGACCTCGAACCCTTCGAGCGCGGGCCCCGCCACCCGCTCCGCATGGAGCAGCAGCGCACGCGCGGCGTGGACCGAGCCGACCCCCGCCCACAGCACCGCCCGCCGCGCCACCGCCGGTTCGAGCTTGAGCGTCGCCGCCGTGACGATGCCGAGCGTGCCCTCCGACCCGATCAGCAGCTGCTTCAGGTCGAACCCGCGGTTGTCCTTCTTGAGCGGGACGAGCTGATCCAGCACCGAACCGTCGGCCAGCACCGCCTCGAGCCCCAGCACCAGCGCGCGCATCGAGCCGTGCCGCAGCACCTGCGTGCCGCCGGCGTTGGTCGAGACGAGCCCGCCGATCGTGGCCGAGCCCTTGCCGCCGAGCGACAGCGGGAAGCGCAGGCCCCTGGCCTCAGCCGCCTCGTGCAGCACCTGGAGGATCACCCCGGCCTCGCAGGTTGCGCTGCGCGTGTCGGCGCTGACCTCGCGGATCGCGTTCATCCGCCGCAGCGAGAGCAGCAGCGCGGTCCCGCTGGTGTCGGGGGTGGCGCCGCCGGACATGCCGCTGTTGCCGCCCTGCGGCACGATCGGCACGCCATGCTCGCCGCACAGCCGGACCAGCGCGGCGACCTCGGCCGTGCTCGCCGGCGAGGCCAGCGCCAGCGCCCGGCCGGTGAAGCGCCCGCGCCAGTCGGTCAGCCACGGCGCGATGGTGTCCGCGTCGGTGGTCAGGCCCTTGTCGCCGAGCACGGCGCGGGCGGCGCTGAGGAAAGCCTCGCTCATCCCGCCAGCGGGTAAGGCGGCAGGGAGGGCAAGGGCAATTCCTTTTTCGCGCGGCGCGAGTTAAGCGGGTGTTCAAGCGGGGGTGGTAACCCACGGGGCACAGGGAATGGTTCCGCAGCGGCCGAAGGGGTTGGCCGGGCGCGGCCGCAACGCAGGACAAGGGCGCAGTCGACCTCGCACGATGCCGAACAGCATGCTCAGCCTCCTTGCGCCGCTTGCGCTGCTCCTGCCGACCGCGCAGGCGGTCGTTCCGGTGCCGGACGAGGCCGCGCGGGCGGAGGTGACCATCGACGAGGAATGGCAGTTCGCCACAGTCGTCGACGGCCCGCCACTCGCCGCGAGCGAAGCCTCGCCGATCCAGTCGCTCCGTCCCATGGCCGAAGGCTTCCGTCCCGACCGGGCGTGGCAGGTGCGGATCGAGCAGCGCCTCGTCATCCGCATCGCCCCGCGCGGCGACATGTTTCCCGACATCCCCAGCGGCCCCGTCGGCCCGCGCTTCAGCGAGCGCAAGACCGGCAAGTGTCTCGCGGTGCAGGGCATCGCCGGGGTCCAGGTGATGGACGACCGGCTGGTCCTGTTCATGCGCGATCGCCGGATCATCGGCGCGAACCTCGAGAAATCCTGCCGCCCGCGGGATTTCTACTCCGGTTTCTATGTCGAGCACACCAGCGACGGGCAGATCTGCGCCGGACGCGACGACGTCCACTCGCGCGCCGGGGCGACCTGCGCGATCACGGGCTTGCGCGAACTGATCCCCAACTGAAGCCGCCGGCGCGCCGGGCCCGAGTTTTCTTGACTTTCCCGCCCCGATCTGGTTTGCGCGGGCCAGTTGCGCAAGCGGTCAGGCCGCCCGCCGCTGACCGCGCTGTTCCGGCGCGCGGCCTCCTCCTTTCGGAACCGTTTGCATGAAGTTTGCCGATCTCGGCCTGTCCGACGAATTGCTGAAATCCGTGCTCGACGCCGGGTACGACACGCCGACGCCGATCCAGGCGCAGGCGATCCCGCCGGTGCTGATGATGAAGGACCTCATCGGCATCGCCCAGACCGGGACCGGCAAGACCGCCAGCTTCGTGCTGCCGATGATCGACATCCTCGCCCACGGTCGTCGCCGCGCGATGATGCCGCGCTCGCTGATCCTCGAGCCGACTCGCGAACTCGCCGCCCAGGTGGCCGAGAATTTCGAGAAGTACGGCAAGAACCACGACCTCAAGATGGCGCTGCTGATCGGCGGCGTGCAGATGGGCGACCAGGTCAAGGCGCTGAACGAGGGCGTCGACGTGCTGATTGCCACCCCGGGCCGGCTGATGGACCTGTTCGAGCGGGGCAAGATCCTGCTGACCGGCTGCGACCTGCTGGTGATCGACGAAGCCGACCGGATGCTCGACATGGGCTTCATCCCGGATATCGAGAACATCTGCACCAAACTGCCGGCCAACCGCCAGACGCTGCTGTTCAGCGCGACGATGCCGCCGCCGATCAAGAAGCTGGCCGACCGCTTCCTCAGCAATCCCAAATACATCGAGGTCGCCCGTCCGGCCTCGAACAACACCAACATCGCCCAGCACAAGGTCGCGGTCACGACGCGCGGCAAGCGTGAGGCGCTGCGTACGCTGCTCAGGACCGACAACGTCGGCACCGCGATCATCTTCTGCAACCGCAAGACCACGGTGCGCGAACTGGCCAAGAGCCTCAAGCAGCACGGTTTCTCCGCGGGCGAGATCCATGGCGACATGGACCAGTCCTCGCGCATCGCCGAGCTTGACCGGTTCAAGGCGGGCACGATCAACATCCTCGTCGCCTCCGACGTCGCCGCCCGCGGCCTCGACGTGAAGGGGGTGAGCCACGTCTTCAACTTCGACACGCCGTGGCACCCGGACGACTACGTCCACCGCATCGGCCGCACCGGCCGCGCCGGGGCGACCGGCCGCGCCTTCACCTTCGTCGCGCCCGAAGATGCCGAGGCGATCGAGAACGTCGAGAAGCTGACCGGCGGCAAGATCCCCGAATTCAACCTGGACGCTGCGAGCGCGTCAGACGGTGACGTGGGCGAACGCGAGGAACGCCCCGCGCGCAGCCGCCGCGAACGCGCGCCCCGCGAAGAGCGCGCCCCGCGAGAAGAGCGTGCTCCGCGCGAGGAACGTGCCCCCCGCGAGGAACGGCCCGAGCGCCAGCGCCGCCCCCGCGGCGACGCCCGCGACGAAGCCGGCCCGCGCCAGCGCCGCTACGAACAGGACGCGCCCAGCGAGCCCGGCGTGTGGAACGGCCCGATCCCCGGCTTCCTCAGCGTATCGGCGCTGTGACGCGGTGACGCTAATCCTCCCCTACCGGGGGAGGGGGACCATCCGCAGGAGGGTGGAGGGGCACGGGCAGTGAACGCAACCTCGCTGCCCTCTCCTCACACACCTCGACGATCCGCTGAACCGCGCGGGCAACGTCCTACAGCACGACCTTAGCCGGCACCCGCAGCGTCGCCACCCCCTGTGACCGCAGGAACCGAGACCGCCGCTCGTCACGGTGGATCACGCTGCCAGAGTTGTGGCCCCAGCCGTCGACCTCGATGTCGAGCCGGGCGGCGGCGCAGTAGAAGTCCAGCACATAGACGCTAGCCGGATGCTGCCGCCGGAACTTGAACCCGCCGGGGCGCTCGCGGAGGGCGCGCCAAAGGATGGACTCCGGCAAGCTCATGTCGGCACGCAGCTTGCGGGCGCGGCGGATCGTTTCTGCGGGACCTGTGATCACGGCGGGTGCCCCTCCACCATCCTGCGGATGGTCCCCCTCCCCGTGCAGGGGAGGATCCAGTTTCGCAACGGGAGTCGCCTCGACTCCCGAGCAATCACCCCGCCTTCACGAAACTGTCGATCACCCGCTTCCGCCCGCCGGTCTCGAAGTCGATTTCGAGCTTGTTGCCTTCCTGCGCGGCGACGGTGCCATAGCCGAACTTGTCGTGGAACACCCGCGCGCCCACGGCGATGTCGCTGCGCGGTTTGGCGGCGAAGCTGGCAGCAGAGCGGCCGGGTTCGGCGATGCGTTTCGGCGCGGAGTCGTAGGTGCCGGCGGCGGCGCGTTGCCAGCCGGGGCCGCGGGTCATCGTGCGTGACGGCTGGACGGCGGCGACGTGGGCGAAGGGATCGCCGTTTTCCGACCACTGCGCGCGCCACAGCGAGGCCCCGCCGCTCAGCGTGGTTTCCTGCTCGACATGCGCTTCGGGCAGTTCGCCGATGAACCGGCTGGGGATCGAGCTGGTCCACTGGCCGTAGATCCGCCGGTTGGCGGCGTGGAAGATTGTGCATTCCCGCCGCGCGCGGGTGATCGCGACATAGGCGAGGCGGCGTTCCTCCTCGAGCGCGTTGAGCCCGCCCTCGTCCATCGCCCGCTGGCTGGGGAACACGCCCTCTTCCCAGCCGGGGAGGTAGAGGTGGTCGAATTCCAGCCCCTTGGCGGCGTGGATCGTCATGATCGTGATCTTGTCTGCCTCCGCGTCTGCGTCGTTGTCCATGACCAGGCTGACGTGTTCGAGGAACGCGCCGAGCGTGTCGTATTCTTCCATCGCGCGGGCGAGTTCGGAGAGGTTTTCGAGGCGTCCCGCGCTCTCCGCGCTGCGCTCGGCCTGGAGCGCAGCGGTGTAGCCGCTCTCGTCGAGGATCGTGCGGGCAAGCTCCGCGGGGACCAGCGTCTTGGCCACCTCGCGCCAGCGGGCGAAGTCGCGCATCAGCGCGACCAGCGTATTCCTTGCGCGGGCCGGCAACTCATCGGTGTCGGCGATCTCGATCGCGGCGAGGGCCAGCGGGATGCCGCGCGCGCGGGCATGGCGGTGGAGCTTTTCCAGCGTCTTGTCGCCGAGCCCGCGCTTGGGGGTGTTGTAGATCCGCTCGAACGCGAGGTCGTCGGACGGCTGGGCGACGACCCGCAGGTACGCCATCGCATCGCGGATTTCGGCGCGCTCGTAAAAGCGGAAACCGCCGACGATGCGGTAAGGCAGGCCGATCGCGATGAACCGGTCTTCAAGCTCGCGGGTCTGGAACTGGGCGCGCACGAGAATCGCCTGCCTGGCGAGGCTGACCCCGCGCCGCATCAGGCTCTCCGCCTCGTCGCCGATCCGCCGCGCTTCCTCTGGCCCGTCCCACACGCCGATGACGCGGATCTTCTCGCCCGCCTCGGCCTCGGTCCACAGGGTCTTGCCGAGGCGCTGCGAGTTGGCGTCGATCAGCCCCGAGGCGGCGGCGAGAATCTGCGGGGTCGAGCGGTAGTTCTGCTCGAGCCGGATCACTTTCGCGCCCGGAAAGTCCTTCTCGAAGCGCAGGATGTTGGCGACTTCCGCGCCGCGCCACGAATAGATCGACTGGTCGTCGTCGCCGACCACGCAGATGTTCCTGCGCTCCTGCGCGAGCAGCCGCAGCCACAGGTACTGGACCGCGTTGGTGTCCTGGTATTCGTCCACCATCACGTACTTGAATCGCCGCTGGTAATGCTCGAGCACCTCGCGGTTGTTGCGCAGCAGGTTGAGCACGCCGAGCAGCAGGTCGCCGAAATCGGCAGCGTTCAGCGCCTTCAGCCGGTCCTGGTAAAGCTGGTAGAACTGCCGCCCCTTGCCGTTCGCATAGGCCTCGTTCTCCGTCGCATCGAGATCGGCCGGGTTGAGCCCGCGGTTCTTCCAGCGGTCGATCAGGCCCGCAAGCTGGCGGGCCGGCCAGCGCTTCTCGTCGAGGTCGGCGGCGGTGATCAGCTGCTTCAGGAGGCGCAGCTGGTCGTCGGTGTCGATGATCGTGAAGTTCGATTGCAGCCCGGCGAGTTCGGCATGGCGGCGCAGCATCTTTGCGCCGATCGCGTGGAACGTGCCGAGCCACGGCATCCCCTCCACGCTCGGCCCGATCAGCTGGCCCACGCGCTCGCGCATCTCGCGCGCCGCCTTGTTGGTGAAGGTGACGCAGAGGATCTCGCCGGGAAAGGCCAGCCGTTCGCGCAGCAGATAGGCGAGGCGGTGAGTCAGCGCGGCGGTCTTGCCGGTGCCGGCGCCGGCCAGCATCAGCACCGGGCCCTCGGTGTTGAGCACGGCTTCGCGCTGCGGCGGGTTCAGGCCGGCGAGCCAGGAAGGAACGGTTTGCGTGTCGGGGGTCACCCGGAACGGGTAGGGAACGCGGGGCCCCCGTTCAAGGGGAAGCGCTCAATAATTGTCGTAGTAGTCGCGATTGTAGTCCGAATATTCGTGATACGGCGCGTCGCGGTTGCCGATCTCGTTATGCGCCTTGAGCTCCCATTCGTCGAGCTTACGGCCCGTCTTGTGCGCCGCGTCGGAATTGGCCAGCCCCTCGACCGTCGCGACGGTGGTGTAGCCGATCGCCGCGCACGAACCGACGATCAGAATCAGCAGCAGGCCGGTTCCGGCGGCCATGACCTTGATCACGTTCATTCGGCGTAGCTCCTGTCGCGGTCGACGCCGTAGGCGGCTTCCTCGTTCATTTCCTCGTTGTGGCGGGCATTCTCGCGCTCCTCGGCCTCGTCGGCGAGACGTTCGAGATTTTCCGGGCTGGTCGCTTCGTTGATGGCGACGACGCTGCCCACACCAACCAGCGTGCACGAACCGAGATAAAGCAGGCCCAGACAGCCTATTCCCATCAGAATGTTGCGAACGATGTCCATCCCGGTCCCCCTTCGCCCGCAGTAGTGCCACGGGATCGTTAATGGAGCTTCAACCTGCTCACCGTTTCGGACCGTCCCTGCGACGAACCGTTTGGTCGCGCTTCCGGAACCGCTTGGCCTCGCGGGACGTAGTGAGCGACGAAGAGATACCCGCAGGAGATTGATTATGCGTATGTTTATGTGCGCGAGCGCGCTGGCGCTTGCGGCGGCCAGTGCGCCCGCCATGCTCTCGGCCCAGGACATGGGCTCGATGCCGATGGCGACCTCGAGCTGGACGATCAGCCCGGAGCAGCAGGCGATGATCAGCACGTGGCCGATGGACCGCCAGACCGCCTACAATGCATGGGCGTCGCCGTGGCAGGAATACTACTGGAGCCTCACGCCTAACCAGCAGACCGGCTGGTGGGCGCTCACCGACGACCAGCGCACGCAGCTCTATGCAATGACGCCGGTACAGCGCGCCCAGGCCTGGACCTCGATCGAGGCGCAGCTCGCCGGCGCAACGCCGTCGGGCACGATGCCGGCGACCCCGTATCCGGGCACCGGCATGGCGGCCAGCCCAGCCAGCCCCGGCATGGTTGATGCCGGGCCGCCGCAGGGCAAGATGACCCCGCCGCCGGCGAGCGCGATGAACAAGAGCTATCCGGTGTGCAGTCGCACCGTGCAGGACAACTGCCGCAATCGCGGCGGTGTCTGAGACCGCCTCCTCCCCCTCGGTGGTCGCAGGGAAGGGCGTCGGGAAACCGGCGCCCTTTTCGCTTGCGCAGATCGCGAGGGTGTCCCTAACCGGACCTCGTGGCGCAGGATGAGGGACAGTACGATTATATCGTCGTCGGTGGCGGCACCGCGGGCTGCGTCCTTGCCAATCGCCTGTCGGCCGATCCCCGCAAGCGGGTGCTCCTGCTCGAGGCGGGCGGGCGCGACCGGAACCCGTGGATCCATGTGCCGGTCGGCTACCTGTTCTGCATCGGCAACCCGGCGACCGACTGGTGCTGGACGACCCAGCCCGAGCCCGAACTGAACGGCCGCACGCTCGGCTATCCGCGCGGCAAGGTGCTCGGCGGCTGCTCGTCGATCAACGGCATGATCTACATGCGCGGTCAGGCCGCGGACTATGACCACTGGCGCCAGCTCGGCAACGAAGGCTGGGGCTGGGACGACGTGCTCCCGTTGTTCCGGGCGAGCGAGGACGCAGGTTCCGGCGAGGACGAGCACCACGGCGCGGGCGGCGAATGGCGGGTGGAAGAGCAGCGACTCCACTGGCCCCTGCTCGACGCGTTCCGCGAGGCCGCGGTCGACTGGGGCATTCCTGCCAGCGACGACTTCAATCGCGGGGACAATTTCGGGATCGGCTACTTCAAGGTCAACCAGAAGCGCGGGCTGCGGTGGAACGCGGCGCAGGCGTTCCTGCGGCCGGCGCTGAAGCGGGCCAACCTGCGGGTGGTGACCGGCGCGCTGGTCGAGCGGGTGCTCGTCGAGAGCCGGCGCGCCACCGGCGCGGCGTGGCGGGTGGGTGCGCAGCGGTTCGAAGCGCGGGCGGGCGAGGTCGTTCTGGCCGCGGGCGCGGTGTCGTCGCCGGTCGTGCTCGAGCGATCGGGCATCGGCGACGCGGCGCTGCTGGCCGGGCACGGGATCGCGGCCGTCCACCACCTGCCGGGCGTCGGCGCGAACCTGCAGGATCATCTCCAGCTGCGCTGCGCGTTCCGGGTGCACGGCGGCGGCACGCTCAACACCCGCGCCGCGAGCCTGTGGCGCAAAGGGCTGATGGGGCTCGAATACGCGCTCTACCGCAGCGGTCCCCTGAGCATGGCCCCCAGCCAGCTCGGCGCGTTCTTTCGCTCGCGCCCGGAGGTCGAGACGCCCGACCTCCAGTTCCACGTCCAGCCCTTGAGCCTCGACAGGTTCGGGGAGCCGCTGCACGCCTTCGACGCCTTCACCGCCAGCGTGTGCCACCTGCGGCCGGAGAGTCGCGGGAGCGTCCACCTGGCCTCGGCCGACCCTGCCGCGATGCCGCTGATCCGTCCGAACTACCTCTCGACCGAAGGCGACCGCCAGACGGCGGTCCGGGCGATCCGCGCCACCCGCGAGATCGCCGCCCGCCCGCCGCTCGCCCGCTACCGGCCCGAGGAGTTCCGCCCCGGCCCCGAGTACGCCAGCGACGAGGACCTGGTCCGCGCCGCCGGGGAAATCGGCACGACGATCTTCCACCCCGCCGGCACCGCGCGGATGGGCCGCGATCCCCTGGCGGTGGTCGATCCGCAACTGCGGGTCCACGGGATTGACGGGCTGCGCATCGCCGATGCCTCGGTCATGCCGACGATTACTTCCGGCAACACCTGCTCGCCGGTGGTGATGATCGCGGAAAAGGCGGCGAAGCTGATTCTCGCAGGCTAGTCCGCCCCTGGCTTGCGCCGCTCTGTTCCGCATTTTTACTTAGTAGAAACCACAAGAATTTATCCTTCCGGGAAAGAGGAAGGAATTTCCGCGCCATGGCGCAAGGTGGTTCGTTACGCGGCAGGATCGGAGGGCTGCTCGGCTCGGGCAGCAGCACGCGTGCCGCACACGGCCGCCCGGCGCCCCACGAACTGATCGAGAATTACGAGGCGCTCCAGCTCGGCTGGTTCTGGTCGTCCGACGAGGAAGGGCGGATCACTTACGTGTCCGACTACATCGTCGAAACGCTGTCGAAAGCCGGAGAGGTGATTGGCCGCCCGCTGACCGAGCTGTTCCAGGCCGGCGACGACGAGGACCAGCGGACGCTGCCGTTCCACCTCGCCCGGCACAACAAGTTCGAAGGCGTCGCGGTGCGGCTGCGGATCGACGGGGTCGACCGCTGGTGGTCGCTCTCGGGCCGTGCCCAGCACGATGCGCGGAACCGCTTCACCGGGTTCATCGGCCACGCCAGCGACGTGACCGCCGAGCGCGCCTCGGCTGCCAGCAACACCCAGCTGGCGATGTACGATCCGCTGACCGGGCTGCTCAACCGCCGCCACATGGCGATCTTCCTCGAGACCGCGCTCAACGCCACGCGCACCGTCGGGCGGCCCTGCGCGTTGCTGCAGATCGACCTCGACCGCTTCAAGCAGGTCAACGACTCGCTCGGCCACCCGGTCGGCGATGCGCTGCTCAAGCAGGTCGCGGAGCGGCTGCAGCTGCTGATCGGGGAAAAGGGCAAGGTCTGCCGGATCGGCGGGGACGAGTTCCAGATCGCGATCCCCGAACAGGAGGACCGCGGCTATCTCGGCACCTTGGGGCAGAGCCTCATCTCGACCCTCTCGCAGCCCTATTCGATCGGCGGATCGCGCTGCAACATCGGCGCCTCGGTCGGCATCGCGATCAGCCCGTTCGACGGCGACACCTCCGAAGTCCTCGTCCGCAACGCCGACCTCGCGCTTTATGCGGCCAAGGGCAACGGGCGCGGGCGCTACACGTTCTTCTCGGAGCAGTTGTCGAAGGCGGCGGAGGATCGCAGCCAGCTCGAACAGGACCTGCGCGATGCGGTCGCCAAGGGCCAGCTCGCGGTCCATTACCAGCCGATCGTCGCGGCCGCGACCAACGACGTGGCCCTGTTCGAGGCGCTCATCCGCTGGACCCACCCCACCCTCGGCAACATCTCGCCCGCGGTGTTCATACCCATCGCCGAAGAGACCAAGCTGATCGTCCAGATCGGCGAATGGACCCTGCGCCGGGCCTGCGAAGACGCCGCTGCCTGGCCCAGGGGCGCCAAGGTCGCGATCAACGTTTCGCCGATCCAGTTCGCAGAGGAAGGCTTCGTCTCGACCGTCGCCAGTATTCTCGCGCACACCGGCATATCGCCCGAGCGGGTCGAGCTGGAAATCACCGAGGGCGTGTTCCTTTCGGAAAGCGACGACAACAACGCCAAGTTCGCTGCCTTGAAGGCGCTGGGCGTGCGGCTGGTGCTCGACGATTTCGGGACGGGTTATTCCTCGCTCGGCTATCTGAAGTCCGCGCCGTTCGACAAGATCAAGATCGACCAGAGCTTCATCCGCGGCGCCACAGCCGAGGAATCGCGCAACCGGGCGATCATCGCCGCCATCGTCGCGCTGGCCGACGCGCTGGGGATGGAGACCACCGCCGAGGGCATCGAATCCTTCGACCAGCTCGAGCTGATGAAGAAGCTCGGGGTGAAGCTCATCCAGGGCTTCCTGTTCAGCCAGGCCGTCCCGAACGAGCTCGTCGCCGATGCGCTGGGCGATGGCGGGGAGTGGACCATCGTGCCGTCGGGCCCCGCCAAGCAGCGCGCCCCGCGCTTCGCGGTACTCCGCCGCATTGGCGTGGTCCACGAAGACCACCGCTACACCGTGCTGATGCGCAACATCTCCGAAACCGGCGCGCTGATCGAAGGGCTGCTCGACGTGCCGGTGGGCACCCAGTTCGTCGTCGACCTTGGCGAAGGCCAGCTTGCGGTGGCGACCGTGCGCCGCTCGCAGAACGACCAGCAGGGCGTGGAGTTCGAGCAGAAGCTGGTCAGCGACGGGCAGGGCGGCCTGTGCACCCGTCACCGCGTCTCGCCTTATGCGATCGCCGCGGCCGGCGGGCTGTTCGGCGAATCCAAGATCGCCTCGCCGCTGATCACCAAGGGCGAGGGTGGCTCGCTGGTGCTGCCGGCGTTCCGGACCAAGAACGACTGGGCCTGAGGGCCAATCCACAGCGCGGCGCGCTCCGGTCTTGACGCCGCGCACGCCTCACAACACCACGGCGGCTCGCCATTCCGGAGCCGCGCCCATGTCCTACACCGCCAAGATCCTCCTCCTCGGCTCGGGCGAGCTGGGGCGCGAATTCGTGATTTCGGCAAAGCGCCTCGGCGCGCAGGTCATCGCCTGCGACGCGTACGACAACGCTCCGGCGATGCAGCTGGCCGATGGCCGCGAGGTGTTCTCGATGCTGGATGGCGATGCCCTGCGCGCGGCGATCCTCAGGCACCGGCCCGACTACGTCGTCCCCGAAGTCGAGGCGATCCGCACCGAAGTGCTGGCCGAACTCGAGGCCGAGGGCGTTAACGTCGTCCCGTCGGCCCGTGCCACGGTCATGACCATGAACCGCGACCGCATCCGCGAGGTCGCCGCGGTCGAGCTGGGCCTGCGCACCTCGCGCTACCGCTATGCGGAAAGCCTCGACGAGGTTCGCGCGGGGGCCGAACACACCGGACTGCCCTGCGTGATCAAGCCGGTCATGTCCTCGTCGGGCAAGGGCCAGTCGACGGTGCGCGACGCCGCCGATCTCGAGGCTGCGTGGGACTATGCCGTGGCCAACATGCGCGGCGACCGCAAACGGGTGATCGTCGAGGAGTTCGTCGCCTTCGACTATGAGATCACGCTGCTTACGGTGCGGCACATGGACGGCGTCACCTTCTGCCCGCCCATCGGCCACCGCCAGGAGCGCGGCGATTACCAGGAATCGTGGCAGCCGACCCCGATGTCGGCCAGGGCGCTGGCAGATGCCGAGGAGATGGCGCGCAAGGTCGTCGACAACCTCGGCGGGTACGGCATCTTCGGGGTCGAATTCTTCGTGAAGGGCGAAGAGGTGATCTTCTCCGAGCTCAGCCCGCGACCGCACGACACCGGGATGGTCACGCTGATCTCGCAGGACCTCTCGGAATTCGACCTCCACGCCCGGGCGGTGATGGGCCTGCCGGTGCCGGAAGTGCGGCTGCTCGGTGCTGCGGCGTCGGCGGTGATCCTCGCCGACCGCAACAGCGACTCGTTCCGCTTCTCCGGTCTGGCCGAGGCGCTGGCCACCCCTGGCGGGTCGGTCGATCTCAGGATTTTCGCGAAGCCGAGCACCCGGCCGTACCGGCGGATGGGGGTTGCGCTGGCCCTCGCCGCGACCGCCGATGCGGCGCGCAGCGTGGCGGAAACCGCGGCCGGCAAGGTGCGGATCGATTACGACTGACACCAATTCGCCTTCGCGGCTGCAAAAAATGCATTCGCACCTGCAGCATTTGCAATTGACGCTCCGTCAGCCTGGGGGTCAGGGCTGGCATGGTCCTCCCCGGACTTTCTCGGAGTCTGTCATCATGAAGAAGATCATTCTCGGCCTGGCGCTCGCCGCCGCCGTCGCCGCCCCCGCTTTCGCCGCGGTCAAGAAGGGCGCGTACCTCTATGACGCGAACGGCCGCAAGGTCGGCCAGATCACCCGCGTGCTCGAGTCGGGATCGCTGTGGGTCATCTATGGCGGCGAAGTGAAGACCGTCCCGGCCGCGACCGTTTCGGAAGCGGACGGCAAGGCGACCACCACGCTGACCGTCGCGGACGTCCGCAAGCTCTGAGCCTGCAAACCCGGCTGGCGGGGCTGTCCTACCGCGGACGGCCCTGCTAGCAGGACGCCCCATGGACAGGGGCAACCAACAGATTGCAGCGCAGGAGCGGGCAACCTCTCCGGCCTGTGGCATTCGTCCTCAGGACAGTGTCAACTTCGTCAACATCGCTGGATTTGCGGGGATGCGGCGATGAACCCGCTGCGCGCCAATTCCCGCGTCCTCACCGCCGCCCTGTCGGGCACCGCGGTCGAGTTCTACGATTTCTACATCTACGCCACCGCCGCGGCGCTGGTGTTCGGGCCGCTGTTCTTCCCGGCCGAGGACCCGCAGGTCCAGACCCTCCTTTCGTTCATGAGCTTCGGACTCGCCTTCATCGCCCGCCCCGTCGGCGCGATCGCATTCGGGCACTTCGGCGATCGCATCGGCCGCAAGTCGACACTGGTCGCCTCGCTCCTGCTGATGGGCGGCTCGACCGTCGGCATCGCCTTGCTGCCGACCTACGCCATGGTCGGCTGGCTCGCCCCGCTGCTGCTGTGCATCCTGCGCTTCGGTCAGGGCTTCGGCCTCGGCGGCGAATGGGGCGGGGCGGCGCTGCTCGCGGTGGAGAACGCGCCAAATGGCTGGGAGGCACGGTTCGGCGCCGCCCCGCAGCTCGGCGCGCCGGTCGGCTTCCTCGCCGCCAACGGGCTGTTCCTGCTGCTCGGGCTGTGGCTCGACGACGCGGCGTTCGCGGCGTGGGGCTGGCGCATCCCGTTCCTCGCCAGTGCGGTTCTGGTTATCCTCGGGCTGTGGGTGCGGCTGCGGATCGGCGAGACCCCGGCGTTCCGCGAGGCGCTCGAACGCGCCCCACCGCCCGCCGTCCCGCTCGGCGCGTTGCTGCGCCACCACCTGGGCGCGGTGCTGGCGGGCAGCGCGGGCGTGGTCGCCTGCTTTGCGATCTTCTACCTCTCGACCGCGTTCGCACTGTCGTGGGGGACGACCAGGCTCGGCTACGCACGCGAGGGCTTTCTGGCTGTGCAGCTGGCCGCGAACTTTTTCCTCGCCCTAGGCATCGTCGTCGCCGCGGTCTGGGCTGACCGGGCGAGCCCGCGCGCCGTGCTCGGCTGGGGCGCGGCGCTGACCGTGCTGGTCGGGCTTGTCTTCGGACCCGGCCTGGCGAGCGGTGCGACCGCGACGATCTTCGCGACGCTGGCCGGTGCGCTGTTCGTGATGGGGCTGGTCTATGGCCCGCTCGGCGCGTGGCTGCCGACGCTGTTTCCGGTGCCGGTGCGCTATACCGGCGTGTCGATCGCCTTCAATGCCGGCGGGGTGATCGGCGGCGGCTTCGCGCCCAACCTCGCCCAGCTCGTCGCGACGAACGGAGGTGTGGCGCAGGTCGGATTGCTGCTGACGGCTGCGGGCGTGCTGAGCCTTGCCGGCGTGCTGCTGGCAAGGCCCCTCAACCGCTGATCATGCCGCGCTGATCAGGTGGCCGGCGCGGCAGCCTTGCCCGTGTCTGAGACGACGCCCCATTCGGCCTTCATTGATCCGTCCTTCTGCTTCTTGAAGCCGAGCAGCCAGTTGCCTTGCTCGGTCGCCGGCTTCTTGGTCGCCGGATCGAGGTAGGTGAAGGAATAGGTCATGCGCACCACGGCGAGATCGCCGGATGCGGCGACATCAACAGCCGGATCGCTGACTTCGAGCTTGGTTTCGGAGCCCGCCATCTGCTCCTGGGTGATCTTGACGTCCGCCGCCTTGCCTTCGGCGTTGGGCATGCCGTGGAACATCGAGACATAGTTGTCCGCGTCGATGGCGGTCGCGGCGGCAACGTCCTTGGCGTTGAAACCGGCGACGGCCTTGGTCACATCGGCCTTGATCCCCTCCGCGACCTTGGCGGTGTCGACGGCATCGGTGGTCGTGCTGGTGGAAACCTTGCAGCCGCCCAGTGCCAGCGCGGCGCAGGTGGCAAGGATGATGGTGCGGGACACAGGCATGCGAACTCCCCCTCGAAGTCGCGACCCGGAACAGACGCTGCGCCCGATGGGCGGGTTGGTCAAGCGGCCTGCTTGAGTCGCAGCAAGGAAATCAGTGCCTTGCCGACCTTGCGCTCCGCCTCGACCTCGCAGGTGCGGACCTGCGGCGGTTCGTCGGCGGCGGTTTCGAGCGCCACCCAGGTTGCCGGTCCGATCCAGCCGAGCCGCACCAGCCGGTCGATCGCCACCGCACCCGCGCCGGTGTGGTAAGGCGGGTCGAGGAACACGAGGTCGACCGGCTGCTTGACCGCGGCCAGCGTCAGGACCGATGCGGCGCGCACGTCGCAGCGGGGCTGGGCGCGCAGCGCGGCGATGTTGGCGCGAATGGCGCGGATCGCGGGCGCGGCCTGCTCGACGAACATCGCACTGGCGGCACCCCGCGACAGAGCCTCGAGCCCGAGCGCGCCGGAGCCGGCGAACAGGTCGGCCACGCTAAGCCCCTCGAAGCTGCCGATGCGGCTGACAAGCATCGAGAACAGCGTCTCGCGGGTGCGGTCGGCGGTGGGGCGGGTCAAGTCACCCTCCGGCGCGACGAGCTTGCGCCCGCGCCATTCGCCCGCGACGATTCTCACGCGCGCGGCCCCTTCGGCTTGCGCGGCTTGGTGCCGGGTTTCGGCTTGGCCTTGGCCCAGCCCTTGCCGGGCTTCCGGGCGGGCGGACGCACCGCCTTGGGCCGGTCGACCAGCTGGCCGTCGTCCGAACGGCGGCGCGGGGCGGGCTTGCGCGCGGTCTTGGGCTTGGCCTCGTCCCGAGCCGGGGTCGGGGCCGCTGCGGGCTTGGCACTTTGCTGCCCGCGGTCCCGGGTCGGGCCCGGGACGACGCTGGCGGTGCGCGCCGGCTTCACCCGCTCGAACTTCTCCGGCGCGATATCGAGCGTCGCGCGGAATTTCTCGACCGAGACCGGATCGACCTCCATCGCCGCGCCGCGCGGCAGGTCGGCGAGCAGGAACGGGCCGTAGGCGAGCCGCAGCAGCCGCGAGACCTGCAGGCCGAGGTGTTCGAGCACGCGGCGGACCTCGCGGTTCTTGCCTTCGGCCAGGGTCAGCTCGATCCACTTGTTGTGCCCGGCGCTGCGTTCGAGGTTGGCGTTGATCGGGCCATAGCGGACCCCGTCGATCTCGATCCCCTCCATCAGGTCCTCGAGCCGCGCCTGGCTGATCTCGCCGAAGGTGCGGGCGCGGTAGGTGCGCGGGATCCCGCTTTTGGGAAGCTCGAGCGCGCGCTTCAGTTCGCCGTCGTTAGTGAGGAGCAGCAGCCCCTCGGTGTTGAGATCGAGCCGCCCGACCGGCATCATTCGCGGGGTTCCGGGGGGCAGGGCGTTGCGCAGCGCGGTGTAGATCGTCGGCCGCCCGGCAGGATCGCGCTCGGCGGTGATCAGGCCCGAAGGCTTGTGGAAGCGGAAGATCCGCGCAGCCACGGGCGCCGCGACCGGCTTGCCGTCCACCGTCACCCCGGCGAGCGTGGTCAGCAGCGTCGCCGGGGTCGTGACCGGCTGGTCGTTCAGCAGCACCCGCCCCTCGGCGATCATCCGCTCGATCTCCCGCCGGCTGGCAACGCCGGCGCGGGCGAGCAGCTTGGCGATGCGTTCGCCGGTACGGTCGCCAGTCGGTGCGGAGGTGGGGTCGGTCATGGGTCGGCCCTTAGCGGGACCGGGGGAAAAGGTCACGCCTTCCAAAGCCGCGTCCCCGCCTGCGCGGGGATTCAGCCCTCGCGCTTTGCCATCTCTTCCAGGCAGATCTCGTGGAACCGCCGGATCCCGCCCTCGAGCGTGCCGATGACCAGCTCCGGCACCGCGCCGGTCGAAAGCCCCTGCTGGCCGAGTTCCGCCGCGCGGAAGTCCTCGCCGGCGAAGACCCCGCCGTCGAGCAGTTCCCAGCTGCGCCGCCAGTGGTCCTCGGCCTTCTCGCTTGCCGGGGCCTCGGGGATCAGCATGAAGTCCTCGACCAGCGTGCGGTCGTGCGCCTGCGGCCAGATCGCCATGAGGTTCACATAGTCCGGGCTGACCACCACAACCGTCGCCGGGAACAGCTGGTAAGCGAAGGTCCCGACGCGGCGGAGCTGGTCCCAGTCGGTGAGGTCGATGCCCTCCATCTCCTGCGCCCGGCCGACAAGGCTGCGGCTGTGCGGGCCGACGGTGTCGCCGGCGGTAACCCCGTCCTTGAAGAACGGCGCGATCGTCTGCGCGTGGAGCCGCAGGACGTGGTAGCTTTCGAGGAACGCGTCCATGATCAGCTTCCAGTTGCCGGCCACGGTGTGCGTCTTGCGCGCATAGAGGTGCAGGCCGGCGAGGCCGACCGCGGCGAAGTCCTCGCCGATCGTCGCGGCATCGGCGAAATCGGCCTCGTCGGGCGAATACCAGATCAGCCCGCCGCTCTCGTGGCTCGGCAGTTCGACGAGGCCGTGAGTGGTCTTGTCGAACCCGGGAAAGGTTTCGGGCCGGGGCAGGGCAAGCAGCCGTCCGTCGGTGGCATAGGACCAGGCGTGGTAAGGGCAGACCAGCCGTTTCCCGCACTGGACCTCGCCGCCCTCGATCAGCCGGGTGCCGCGGTGGCGGCAGACGTTGAGGAACACGCGGACCCGGCCCTCGCCATCCCGCGAGACCAGCAGCGGCTTGCCGGTCAGGTCGTGCGGCACCGCCATGTTCGGCCGCGGCAGCAGCGCCGAAGGGCACAGCACCTGCGGCATCCTGCCGAACAGCTGCGCCTTCTCGCGCTCCCACCACGCCGGGTCGGTATAGGCCGATGCGGGGACATGGACGATCCCCGCAGTGCTCTTCGCCTCTCCTGCGGCGACCTTCCGGGCCAGCGCGAGCTGCCCGTCGGTCGGACGCCGTGTGGCGGACGCAGTTGTGGTTGCGTTCATCTCGCTATTTCCAATGCTCTCCCGTAGGGAGTGTGACCTAATACGGCTGTGGAGGGAAGATGGCTGGCGAAGCAGTGCAGGACGAGCCTGTTCGGCCCAAGGGTTTGAAACTGCTCGCCGCAGCGGTCTCGAACCGGAAGACCGCCATCATGCTGGTGCTCGGCATGGCATCCGGCCTGCCCTATGCGTTGCTGCTCGGTACGCTTTACGCCTGGCTCGGCGAGACCGGTGTTGACCTCGAAACGATGGGCGTCTTCTCGCTGATCGGGCTCGCCTACGCGTTCAAGTTCCTGTGGTCGCCGATCGTCGACAAGGCGCGGCTTCCGCTCGCCTGGCGCCTGGGCAAGCGGCGCGGCTGGCTCGTGCCGATCCAGGCGCTGGTCGGGCTGGTCCTCATCGCGCTTTCCTCGATGGATCCGAAGACGTCACTGGGCATGTTTTCGCTGCTGGCCGGGATTGCCGCATTCGCCTCCGCCACGCAGGACATCGTGATCGACGCATGGCGTGTCGAGGCGGCGGACGAGGAGGCCACGCTCGACATTCTCTCTGCAACATATCAGTTCGGCTACCGCATTGCCGCCTTGGCGGGCGGAGCTCTGGCCTTGGTCCTGGCGGCGCGGATCGGCTGGCCGGGGGTCTATTTCGCCATGGGCGTATTCATGCTCTTCGCGACTGCTGCGAGCTGGTTCGCACCCGATACGCAGTGGACCACGGACGGCGTGCGGGAAGAGGCCCAGGCCGCGGACGTCCCTCTCCGCGTGCGAGCCATTGCCCTCGGCATCGTGGGCGTGCTGTGGGCAGGTTCGCTGGCGGCAGTGCTCACGTATATGGTGCTATCCTTGGGTGCCGAACCGGATCAGCGCCCCGACGCGACCGCCTTCATCAAATTCTACGGTCCGGTGATCGTCATCGCGACGGTTGTCATCCCTGCCATCGTCGCTGCGGTTCTGGATTTCTGGCGACGCGATGGCCGTTTCACCAACGACTACGACCACGGGGTTCCGGCTCGCCGTCACGGCTTTCTCGACCATGCCTACAAGGCGCTCATCGAGCCATTGGCCGAACTGGTCGGCCGTCTTGGCTGGGCTTCGATCCTCGTTCTGGCGATCATCCTGACCTATCGCCTGACCGACAGCGTCTGGGGGCCTTTTGCCCTTCCGTTCTACCTGCAGGAACTGAAGTACACCAACGACGAGGTCGCGGTGGCAAGCAAGTTCTTCGGCGTCGGAATGACCATGGCGGGGATCGCACTCGGGGCCGTGAGCTTTGCCTTGGTCGGTCGAATGGCGACGTTGGCCTTCGCCGCACTGGTCGCTGCGGCAAGCAACCTCCTTTACGCCGACCTAGCGCTGGGCGGGGCAGGGCTCGATGTTTTCGGGCGAGGCAGCGGGTTCTATTGGCTGGCTGAACAGTTCGGATCCGACGACCGCTTCAGCCGGCTTCTGCTGGCAATTACGGGCGAAAACCTGTCCGGCGGCTATGCCGGAGCGGCGTTCGTCGCCTACCTGTCCTCGATCACTTCAAAGAGTCATGCGGCGGTCCAGTACGCCCTGCTTTCGTCGCTGACCTTCCTCGTGGGTTCGCTTGGCCGCGCCGCGTTGGGCGAGAAGATCGACGCAGGCGGCTACGCGCCGGTGTTCTACTTTACCGCTGCGCTCGGGCTCGTTGCGGTCGTGCTGTGCCTTCTGGAATGGGCGCGGGTGGCGGCCAAGGAACGGTCTACTCCGGCACCTCCTCGTTGAGCTTCAGCACCTCGCCCGCGAGGTAGAGCGAGCCCGCGATCAGCACGTCGCCGGGGCCCGGCAGCGCGGCGAGGGCAGTGGCGACGTCGGGCATGGCCACGGCCTCGGTCCCGCCAGCGGCGATGAAGGCGTCCGCCGCGTGGGCTTCATGGCCGGGAATCGGCACTACAGTGAGGCTCTCGAGCATTGGGGCGAGCGGCATGACCAGCGCGCGCGGGTCCTTGTTCGCGAGCATGCCGATAATCAGGTGGAGTTTCTCTCCGCCTTTGAAATGCGCCGCGATCGCTGCACCCGCATCGGGGTTGTGCCCGCCGTCGAGCCAGACCTGCCGTCCCGGCGCGAGCGCGGTCAGCGGGCCCTCACCAAGCCGCTGCAGCCGGGCCGGCCAGCGCGCGGTGACGATGCCCTTGCCCATCGCCTCGGGCGACACCGAGACCGCCGACTGGTGGCGCAGCATCGCGACCGCGAGCGCGGCGTTGTCGGCCTGGTGGCTCCCGAGCAGCGCGGGGAGCGGGAGCAGCAGTTCGCCGCCCTCGTCACGGTAAGCGATCGAGCCGGCAATCTCCGCCTCCCACCCGGAGCCGCGCATCACCAGCGGCGCGCCGATCCGCGCGGCGGTGGCGGCGACCTCCCCGGCGGCGAGCGCGGGGTAGGCCTGCGTCACCAGCGGCACGCCGGGCTTGGCGATGCTGGCCTTCTCGAAGGCGATACGGGCGAGGGGCTGGGCGGGCGTACCGTCCTCGGGCGCAAGGAGGAATGCTTCGTGATCGAGCCCCAGCGTGGCAATCCCGCAGACCGCCGGGTCCTCGAGCACGTTGGTCGCGTCGAGCCGCCCGCCGAGCCCCGTCTCGATCACGCAGGCATCGGCGGGGACCAGGGCATAGGCGAGGAAGGTGGCGGCGGTGGTCACCTCGAAGAAGCTGGGGGAGAGGCCGTCTGCGGCATCGAGCACCTGTTTCAGCAGGTCCGCCAGCATTTCGTCGGAAATGAGTTCGCCGGCCACGCGAATGCGCTCGTTATAGCGGACAAGGTGCGGCTTGGTCGCGGTGTGGACGGTCAGCCCCTGCGCCTCGAGCATCGCGCGCAGGTACGTGCAGGTGGAGCCCTTGCCGTTGGTGCCGGCGACATGGAACGTCGGCGGCAGGCGCCTGTGCGGATCGCCCACCCGGCGCAGCAGCTCGCGCGTCGGGTCAAGGCTCAGCCGCCCCTGCGGCAGCGACAGCGCGCCGAGCCGGTCGAGCTGGGCCTGGACGCCGGGGTGGTCGGAGACGGCGAAGTCTTTCACGAGAAGGCCCTCCCGCGGGCGGGAGGGGTTTGGGGTGGGCAGGGCTGGGCGCGGCTCGTGCCGACAGGCCCACCCCCGACCCCTCCCGCCAGCGGGAGGGGAAACGCGCTCACGCCGCCTGCTTCGCGCCCAGGTAGTCGAGCAACGACGCCAGCGTCGCCTTCAGCTCGCGGCGGTGGACGACCATGTCGACCATGCCGTGGTCGTGGAGGTACTCGGCGCGCTGGAAGCCTTCGGGGAGCTTTTCGCGGATGGTGTCCTGGATCACGCGCTGGCCGGCGAAGCCGATCAGGCAGCCCGGTTCGGCGATCTGGACGTCGCCGAGCATCGCATAGCTCGCGGTGACGCCGCCGGTGGTCGGATCGGTCAGCACCACGATGTAAGGCAGCCCGGCCCGGCGCAGGCGGCTGACCGCGACGGTCGCCTTGGGCATCTGCATCAGGCTGAGGATGCCCTCCTGCATCCGCGCGCCGCCGGCGGCGGTGCAGATCACATATGCGCACTTTTCGGCCATCGCCCGTTCCGCCCCGGCGACGAACGCCGCCCCGACCGCCATGCCCATCGAGCCGCCCATGAAGGCGAATTCCTGCACGCCGACGACCGCCTTGTGCCCCTCGACCGTGCCGAACGCGTTGGTCAGCGCGTCGGCGTGCGGGTTGGCGGCGCGGGCGGCCTTCAATCGGTCGGTATACTTCTTGCTGTCCTTGAACTTCAGCGGGTCTTCCTTGACCTTCGGGGCGGGCAGCACCTCGAACCCTTCGTCGAGCAGCTGCGCGAGCCGCGCATCGGCGCCGATCCGGCCGTGATGCTCGCAGCGCGGGCAGACCGAGAGATTCTCCTCGTACTCGCGGGTGAACAGCATCTCCCCGCACGACGGGCACTTGATCCACAGGTTGTCGGGGGTGTCGCGCTTCGGGGCGAAGGGCAACGACTTGCGGACGCGATCCAGCCAGCTCATGCGGGGCGTCTAGCGCAGTGTCTCTAGGTTTGCGAGGGGGGAAAGAGGGGTTCACGCAGAGGCGCGGAGGAAGAAGAAAGACGCAGAGAAGTGTCGCGCCTCGCCGAAGGGACCTCGTTGCGCATTCGTTCTGTTACCCGCAAGGTCGAGATGGAGAGCGGCTTCGCCGCAAACGCGACCCCTTCGCGTCTCTCTTCTTCCTCCGCGCCTCTGCGCGAACCCCTACTACCGCGCCGAATGCACCGCCTGCGCCAGCGCAGTGGCCAGTTCGCGGACCGGGCCCGCCGCATCCGCGCCGTGCTTCGCCACCAGGTCGATGAACGCCGAGCCGACGACGACGCCGTCTGCCACCCTGGCGATCGCCCCGGCCTGTTCGGGGGTGCGCACGCCGAAGCCGACCGCGACGGGAATCTTGGCGGTGGCCTTCAACCGCGCCACCGCCTCTTCGATCGAGCCTTGCGCGGCCTGCTGCATGCCGGTGATCCCGGCGACCGAGACATAATAGAGGAACCCGCTCGACCCTTCGAGCACGGCGGGCAGCCGCGCGGCATCGGTGGTCGGGGTGGCGAGGCGGATCAGGTCGACCCCGGCGGCGCGCAGCTGCGGGCCCAGGCTGTCGTCCTCCTCGGGCGGAATGTCGACGCAGATCACCCCGTCGACCCCGGCCTTGCGGCACTCTGCGGCAAACCAGTCCGCGCCGCGAATGGTCATCGGGTTGGCATAGCCCATCAGCACCAGCGGCGTGTCCGGGTGCCGCGCGCGGAACTCGGCGGCGAGGCGGAAAATCTCCGCCGTGGTCGTCCCCGCGCCCAGGCTGCGCAGGTTGGCGAGCTGGATCGCCGGGCCGTCGGCCATCGGATCGGTGAACGGCAT
The DNA here is from genome assembly GCF_058783565.1 of Novosphingobium sp. FW305-C-111. Taxonomy (NCBI): domain Bacteria; kingdom Pseudomonadati; phylum Pseudomonadota; class Alphaproteobacteria; order Sphingomonadales; family Sphingomonadaceae; genus Novosphingobium; species Novosphingobium sp. FW305-C-111. The sequence continues at coordinate 35,783 of NZ_JBYSYP010000017.1, read as the reverse complement.
GCCGAGCTCGATCACGTCGGCGCCGCCCTCGACCAGCGCGTCGAGGATCTGCGCGGTCGGCCCGTCGCCCCCGGTGACGAAGCAGACGAGGGCCGGACGGCCCTTGGCGAAGGCGTTAGAGAGGCGGGTCATAATTCGTTTCTTTCCTGACGGCGCCGCAAAACGACCACGTCAATAATTAGTCGCAATACCCCGCCAACAACGAATCCCGCAGCCATATCCTTCCAACGCCAGTGCTCGATTCCCAAATGGTGGGATACGATTTTCATTGCTGCGAGAGTTAGCAGAGCTGTTCCGGTGCTGGTTAAAGCGCCCTTCAGAGCCTCTCTGAAGGATGTCGGTGGTTCGTAGTTTCCGATGCAATAGAGTGCGAGCGGTGTGAGCAGAACTAGACAGACACCGACAATCACGAGGGTGTTTGCTCCTGGCATCACATCGCCACCCCCGGATGCTCCGCAATCGACGAAGTTACCGTGCTCCGGCACCGAATCATGGTTTCGGGCCCTTCCCCGCCAAGGAGCCAGCGAGGATCAGCCCGATTACCCCGCCGATGAATCCCGGAAGAAGATAGGAAAGATCATGTGGCGGATGATCGCCGAAGTAGGCGAGCACCCGATCCGATGCCCAGATGACCAAGGCAATCAGTCCTGCCTGAACCGCAAGGGCCCGCAGCTGGGCCCTGCGGCTTTCGTGGACAGCCCAGAGCGCCGCAAACGGCGTCAACGTCTTTGCGGCGGAGTTCCGCCAGTTCACAGCGAAACCCCCAGATGCTCCGCGACCGAGAAGATGTCCTTGTCGCCGCGTCCGCAGAGGTTCGCGAGGATGATCTGGTCCTTGCCCATAGTCGGCGCGACCTTCTGGACGGCGGCGATGGCGTGGCTGGGCTCGAGCGCCGGGATGATGCCTTCGGTGCGGCAGAGCAGCTGGAATGCCCCCAGCGCTTCCTGGTCGGTGACCGAGGTGTAGTCGACCCGGCCGACTTCCTTCAGCCACGCGTGCTCGGGCCCGATGCCGGGGTAGTCGAGCCCTGCGCTGATCGAATGGCCCTCGACGATCTGCCCGTCCGCGTCCTGCAGCAGGTAGGTGCGGTTGCCGTGGAGAATGCCGGGGCGGCCGCCGGCAAGGCTCGCGGCGTGCTTCTCGCCGTCGAGCCCCAGCCCCGCTGCCTCGACGCCAAGCATCCTGACCTCGGCATCGTCGAGGAACGGGTGGAACAGGCCTATCGCGTTGCTGCCGCCGCCGATCGCGGCGACCAGCAGGTCGGGAAGGCGGCCGGTGCGGGCGAGCATCTGGGCGCGGGCCTCGCGGCCGATCACGCTCTGGAAGTCGCGGACCAGCTCGGGATAGGGGTGCGGGCCGGCGGCGGTGCCGATGATGTAGAAGGTGTCGTGGACGTTGGCGACCCAGTCGCGCAGCGCCTCGTTCATTGCGTCCTTCAGGGTGCCCGCGCCGGCGGTCACCGGCACGACTTCGGCGCCGAGCAGCTTCATCCGGAACACGTTCGGCGCCTGGCGGGCGACGTCGGTCGCGCCCATGTAGACGACGCAGGGCAGGCCGAAGCGCGCGCAGACCGTGGCGGTGGCGACGCCGTGCTGGCCCGCGCCGGTCTCGGCGATGATCCGGGTCTTGCCCATGCGGATGGCGAGCAGGATCTGGCCGATGCAGTTGTTGATCTTGTGCGCGCCGGTGTGGTTGAGCTCGTCGCGCTTGAACCAGACCTGCGCGCCGCCCAGTTCCTCGGTCAGGCGCGGGGCGAAATAGAGCGGGCTGGGCCGGCCGACGTAGTGTTCGAGCAGGTCGTCGAACTCCGCCTGGAACGCCGGGTCCCGCTTCGCTGCGCGGTAGTTTTTCTCGAGATCGAGGACCAGCGGCATCAGCGTCTCGGCGACGAAGCGGCCCCCGAACTGGCCGAAGTGGCCGCGCTCGTCCGGCTGGTTGGTGAAGCTGTTGGCGGTGGGCGTGGCGGTCATCCGCCGCCATTCGCAGAGGCGGGGCGGAATGTCCAGATTGCCCCGGAACCGGGCGCGCAGCCGACAAACGGCATACAGGTATCGACCAGTGTTCGTGACAGTGATGCCGCGCACAGAATAGAAGCCGCCTCCGCTCTAGGGGCGCTCCCATGGAAAGCGACTTGCTGACACCCATGTCAGAAATGACGGGGAATCAGTCAGTTGCAAAATTGCCACACAGGGATGCGGCAATGCAGCAAGATGTGAAATTGTTCATTGTGCCGAAAGCTTGCAATCCCTAGTTCGCCGCTTGCCCCCGCCAAGAAGGGGCCAATACTCAGGAGTACTTAATTATGCGTCTGGTTCTTCTTTCGGCTGCTGCCGCTCTTGTTGCCGCTACTCCGGCTCTTGCTAACGAAGGCCGCCTCGAAGCGCGCGGCGGTGTCGTGTTCGGCAGCGGTGACAGCGAAGCGATCGCCGGCGTCGCCGCGGGCTACGACTACGACCTCGGTTCGTCGGCCTTCGCCGGCATGGAAGTGACCGCCGACAAGGTCCTGACCGACGGCACCAAGGTGACCTTCGGCTTCAACGGCCGCCTCGGCGCCAAGCTCGGTGAGCAGGGCAAGCTCTACGCCGTCGGTGGCTACAACACCGAATCGTGCGACACCTGCGACGGCACCTGGACTGCCGGTGCCGGCTACGAGCACAGCTTCGGCCAGAAGCTGTACGGCAAGGTCGAGTACCGCCACTTCTTCGTGAAGAACGGCTTCGACGACTTCGACGGCGTTGTCGCCGGCGTCGGCATGAAGTTCTGATCTTCCCGGATCGAACGAATGGAAAAGGGCGGCCCTCGGGTCGCCCTTTTTTGTTGCGTCAATGCAACAGGTTATCCGCGCGCGTTGCGGCAGAACGCGGCGATGCGGGCGACGTCCTTGATCCCCGGCGCGCTTTCGACGCCCGACGAGACATCGACCAGCGGGGCTGCAGTGGCGCGTATCGCCTCGGCGACGTTGCCCGGCTCCAGCCCGCCGGCGAGGCCCCACGGCAGCGGGCCCTTGTAGGCCCCGAGCAGCGACCAGTCGAACGCCAGCCCCAGCCCGCCCGGCAGCGCCGCGCCCTTGGGCGTCTTGGCATCGAACAGCAGGAAATCCGCCGCGCCGGCATAGGCGTCGGCCCGCGACACGTCGCCCGGCCCGGCCACCGAGATCACCTTCCAGACCGGCTTGCCGAAGCGGGCGCGGACCTGCGCGGCGCGTTCGGGCGGCTCGAGGCCGTGGAGCTGGATGACGTCGAGCCGTCCGGCGGCAACCGCTTCGGCCATCGGCCCGTCGGCCTCGTCGACGAACACCCCGACGCGCACGATCCGCCCTTCGGCGCGCGCCGCCAGCGCGGCGGCATCGCTCGCCTTCAGGAACCGCGGCGAGGGCGGAAAGAAGTTGAAGCCGACGTAATCGGCGCGCGCCTCGATCGCGGCGTCGAGGGCGGCGGGCGTGCTCACCCCGCAGATCTTGATCTTCGGTCCGGCCACCCGATCAGCCCCGCTGCGAGAGCAGGAACACTGCATGTTCGGCGCGGAAGTTGGCGGCGGCGGCGCTGGTCTGCTTGTCCCCGCGCAGGAACCACGCGCCTTCGACCCGGATGCCACGCTCGGTGACCAGGCTGCGGAAGTCGTCCACGGTGACGTGGTGGATGTTGGGCGTTTCGTACCACGCGACTGGCAGCAGCCGGGTCACCGGCATCCGCCCGCCCCACAGCAGCGACAGCCGCACCCTCCAGTGCGCGAAGTTGGGAAAGCTGACGAAGGCCTTGCGCCCGATCCGCATCAGCTGGTCGAGCACGAGGTCGGGCCGCATCGTCGTCTGCAAGGTCTGCGAGAGGATCGCGTAGTCGAACGCGGCGTCGGGATAGTCGGCGAGGTCGCGGTCGGCGTCGCCCTGGATCACCGACAGCCCCCGCGAAACGCATTCGGCGACGTTGGCCCCGTCGATCTCCATCCCCCGCGCATCGCAGCCGCGCTCGTCGCGCAGCGCGGCGAGCAGGTCGCCGTTGCCGCAGCCGACGTCGAGGACCCGGCTGCCCGGCGCGACGTTGGCGGCGATGACCGCAAGGTCCGGGCGAAGGCTGGCGATGGTCGCGCTCATCGGCCGAGGAACCCTGCGGTCACCCGGTCGAGCGCGGGCACGTCGAGCAGGAACGAGTCGTGCCCGAACGGCGCGGACAGTTCGACGAAGCTGACCTGCGCGCCGGAGGCGTTGAGCGCGTGGACGATCGAACGCGACTCGGCTGTGGGATAAAGCCAGTCGGTATCGAAGCTGACGAGGCAGAACCGCGCTTTCGACCCCGCGAACGCATCGGCCAGCCGCCCACCATGCTCTTCGGCGAGGTCGAAATAGTCCATCGCCCGGGTGATGGTGAGATACGAGTTGGCGTCGAACCGGTCGGTGAACGACAGGCCCTGGTGGCGCAGGTAGCTTTCCACCTGGAAGTCGGCGTCGAAGGTGAACGTCTTTTCCGCCCGGTCCTGCAGCCGCCGCCCGAACTTCTCGTGCATCCCCTCTTCGGAAAGGTAGGTGATGTGCGCGGCCATGCGGGCAACCGCTAGGCCCTTTTCCGGTCCCTTGCCGTTTCCGTAATAGTCGCCGCCGCGCCATTCCGGGTCGGCCATGATCGCCTGCCGGCCGACTTCGTGGAACGCGATGTTCTGCGCCGAATGGCGAGCGGTCGAGGCGATGACCAGCGCGGCCGCGATGCGGTCGGGGAAATTCGCGGCGAGGCTGAGCGCCTGCATCCCGCCCATCGATCCGCCGACGACGGCGTGGAGCCTGTCGATCCCGAGCACGTCGAGCAGGCCGACGAGCGCGCGGACCATGTCGCGGATGGTGATGACCGGAAAGCGCATGGCCCAGGGCTTGCCGTCGGGGGCCGGGCTCGCCGGGCCGGAACTGCCCATGCAGCTGCCGATCACGTTGGCGCAGATCACGTGGAAGCGGCTGGTGTCGATCGGCAAGCCGGGGCCGACCATGCGCACCCACCATCCGGGCTTGCCGGTGATCGGATGCGGGCTGGCGACGAACTGGTCCCCGGTCAGCGCGTGGCAGATGAGGATGGCGTTCGACTTGTCGGCGTTGAGCTCGCCGTAGGTTTCGTACGCGATCTCCACGGGCGCGAGGCTCTGCCCGCTGTCGAGCGGGAGAGGCGCGGGCAAGGTCACGCGCTTGCTGGCGTGGAGGGCGGCGGCGTCGGCCATGGGCGCGGGATTGGGGATTGGGGCGGACGATGTCAACAAGCCGGCCCGGATCGCGCCGGGCGCGGCGCGCTCACCGGCGATTTTGCATTTTCCTACAGGGCGCGGTCCGTGCCATGCCGGAGAGGCTCTTTGACCTTTTCGTTCCTGTCCGTTCCGAGCGCGCGGGCCGCCGTGTTTCCGCGCCGGCCGTAACCCTGTCCACCGGAGTGATCGCCCTGTTATCGCAACGAAATTCGGGGTGACACGGTGTAACCCTGTGTCACCTTGCGCACCCTCTCGAGCCGGCGAGCGTCCACGCGCATTTTCTTTTGGCCCGGTTTCCCCTAATGCGCGCCGCGAAATGGCCGACGCACCCACACCCAAGCCCTGGATCGAAGCGATCCACGCCTATGTCCCCGGCAAGAGCACGGGTGCCGACGGTCGTCCCCTGGTCAAGCTCTCGGCCAACGAGAACCCGCTCGGCACCAGCCCGCTGGCGCTGGCGGCGAAGGTCTCGGCTGCCGCGCCGTCGCGCTATCCGGATCCGGACAGCACCGCGCTGCGCGAAGCCATCGGGGGGCTGCACCGGATCGACCCGGCGCGGATCGTGATGGGCACCGGTTCCGACGAACTGCTCAACCTTGCCGCGCAGGCCTATGCCGGGCCGGGCGACGAGGTGCTGTTCGTCCGCTACGGCTTCTCGGTCTACGACATCGCCGCGCGGCGCTGCGGGGCGACCCCGGTGGTTGCGCCCGATCTCGATTACGGCACCGACGTCGATGCACTGCTGTCGCTGGTGAGTGACAAGACCCGCGTCGTGTTCCTCGCCAATCCGAACAACCCGACCGGCAGCTACCTGCCGCGCGGAGAGATCGCCCGGATCCACGCCGCGCTGCCCGGCGACGTGCTGCTGGTGCTCGACCAGGCTTATGCCGAGTACCTGAGCGCCGACGAGGACGACGGGGGCCTCTCGCTGGCGGCGGTGTCGTGCAACGTGCTGGTCACCCGCACCTTCTCGAAGATCTACGGCCTTGCCGGGGAGCGGATCGGCTGGGCGACCGGGCATCCCGATTTGATCCTCAACCTCAACCGCATCCGCGGTCCGTTCAACGTGACGCTGACCGGGCAAGCGGCGGCCCAGGCGGCACTCGCCGACCAGGACTTCGTCGAACGCTCGCGGCTCGAAAACGAGCGGCTGCGCGGCGAGTTCGTCGCGGCGATCGAGGCGCTTGGCAACCACGGCCTCCGGCCGCTGCCAAGCAAGGCCAACTTCGTGCTAGTCCTGTTCGAAGGCAAGCTGACAGCGGAGACCGCCTACAACGGGCTGGCCGAGCGTGGGTACATCGTCCGCTGGCTGCCGGGGCAGGGCCTCGCCCAAGGCCTGCGCATCACGATCGGTGAAGAGACCCAGATGCGCGATGTCGCCGCAGCCCTTCGCGAAATGGCCGAGGCCGCGCGATGACCGCCTCGTTTCAGCGCGTCGCGGTGATCGGGCTGGGCCTGCTCGGCGGCTCGATCCTGCGGGCGACGCGGGCGCACTTGCCCGATGTCGCGCTCGCTGGATGGGACGCAAGTGATACAGTTCGGGAGCGGGCGCGGGAGATCGGGCTGGCCGATGCCATCCCCGACGATGCGGCCGAAGCGGTCCGGGGCGCGGACCTCGTAGTGTTTTGCGTCCCTGTCGGCGCGATGGACGCGGCGGCTCGGGCGGTCGCGACGGGGCTTGAACCTGGCGTGCTCATCAGCGACGTCGGCTCGTCGAAGGAGACCGTGGCCCGCGCGCTGGCCGAGGCGCTGCCCGGCCACGCGGTGATCCCGGCGCATCCGGTCGCCGGCACCGAGCAGAGCGGGCCGGACGCGGGCTTCGCCACGCTGTTTCACAACCGCTGGTGCATCCTCACCCCGCCAGCGGACGCCGATCCCGCGAAGCTGGCGAGCCTCACCGCGTTCTGGGAAGCGCTCGGCGCGCGGGTCGAGACGATGGACGCCGCGCACCACGATCTCGTCCTCGCGGTCACCAGCCACCTGCCGCACCTGATCGCCTACACGATCGTCGGCACCGCCTCCGACCTCGAGGAAGTGACCCAGAGCGAGGTCATCAAGTATTCGGCCGGCGGCTTCCGCGACTTCACCCGGATCGCGGCGTCGGACCCGACGATGTGGCGCGACGTGTTCCTTTCGAACCGCGACGCGGTGCTGACCATGCTCCAGCGCTTTACCGAAGACCTGACGGAGCTGCAGAAGGCGATCCGCAAGGGCGACGGCGACGCGCTGTTCGATACCTTCACCCGAACCCGCGCCATCCGCCGCTCGATCATCGAGCAGGGCCAGGACGACGCCGCGCCGGACTTCGGGCGCAAGCACGACGGGGACTGACCCCCTCGCCTCCCGTCAGCGGGAGCGGAATCAGTCGTGCAGCGCGTTGATCGACTCTCGCACCCGCGCCTCGATTTCGTCGCGCGGCAGGCCCGGTGGAATTTCCTCGCCGAAGCGGTAGGTCATCGGTCCCGGCCGTTTGATCCAGCGGTGGTACAGCGGTCCGGAGTTCACCGCGACCGGCACCACCGGGAGGCCGAGCAGCTTGTAGAGCCCCGCGAACCCGGCCTGCAGCTCGCGGTTCTCGTCGTGGGGCACGCGGGTGCCCTCGGGAAAGATGACCAGCGGCCGGCCGCTGTCGGAATAGGTCCGCGCCGCCTTCAGCATGGCCCTGAGTGCTTTCGCCCCGGCTTCGCGCTCGACCGGCACGATGCCATAGCCCACCGCCAGCCGCCCCCACAGCGGGATCTGGGTCAGCTCGACCTTGGCGAACACCACCGGGCGGTCGAACAGCGTCGGCAGGTCGATCGCCTCGTAGAACGCCTCGTGCCGCACGGCATAGATCACCCCGCCGCGCAGGTCGGTGTTTTCGAGGCGCGGGCGGATGCCAAGGATCGTTGCGGCGCACCAGCGGTGCCAGGAGCTCCAGCCGTGGACCTTGTCCTGGAACGCGGACTGCGAGAACGGCCACACCACCGTCGCCCCCAGCACATGGTAGAGGCTGCCGAAATAGAACACCGGGTAGAACACCGCGCTGCGCAGCACGGCAAGCAGCGTCGCCATCATCCGTTAAACCCTGAGACCCAGCGTGCCAGCAGCTTGTGGTATTCGAGGAACAGGATGCGGAAGCTGGGGCGCGAGGGCACGGCATCCTCGACGATCTCGGTACCGGGCGGCGCCGCGCGCTGGAGGTCGAGCGCGGCGCGGCGCATGTGCCAGTCGGTGGTGACGAGCCGCACCGACCTGATCTTCTTCTGCGCGATCCACCGCGCCGCTTCGAGCGCGTTGCTGCGGGTATCGACCGATTCGAAACCGAGCGTCACGCAGCATTCCATCAGCGCCGGCTCGACCTTGTATTCGGCGGCGAACTCGACCGGGCGAACCTCGCGGTCGACGCCCGCGACGAGCATGGTCTTCGCATCGCCCTGGCGCAGCACGGAGAGGCCGCGGGGGATCCGTCCCTCGCCGCCGGTCAGCACCACGATCCCGTCGGTCTTGTGCCCGTCCATCCCCCGCGGAAGGAACAGCGCGAACCACAGGAAGCCGAACGCCCAGGCCAGCAGCAGCAGCGAGAGAAGCCGGCGGATGGTGCCAGGCGGCTTCACAGCATCTGCCCCAGTGCGCGCAGCACGGTGATCCGGGCGGTCAGCACCGCCAAGGCGACGCCGGCAAACGGAATGGCGGCGACGATAGCCCAGTCGCCCCACCCGAGCCCGCCGGCGGTCACCAGCCCCGAACCGAGCGCGGCGAACTGGCGCCCGAGGACGAAGATGGCGGCAAGTCCGAGCGCAAGGCCGGCCGCGCCGCCCGCCGCCGCGTCGATCATGATCGAGCGCTGGAATATCCGCGCGATCTGGCGGTCGGTCGCGCCGAGCAGGTGGACGATCTCGATCGTCCCGCGATTGGTCCCCAGCGCGGTTCGCGCTGCCAGCAGGACCGCCGCCGAGGTCGCGAACCCGAGCAGCGCGACCAGCCCCAGAGCGAGCCATTGCAGCGAGGCGAGCGCCCCGAACACCGGGGCCAGCCAGGCCGATTGCGCATCGACCCGGGCCGAGGGCGCCGCAGACCTGATCGCCGTGCGCACCGCCTCGATCCGCTCGGGCGTCGCGGGGCCTGACAGTTTCACGTCGATCAGCGCCGGGATCGGCAGCGCGTCGATGTCATCGCCGGGCCTGGTGCCGAGCCACGGCTCGACCAGCCGGTTGAGCTCGTCCTGGGCCACGGGCTGCACGTTCGCCACGCCGGCGGTGCGGCGCAACACCTCGCTCGCCGCCGCCGCCTGGCGATTGCGCTCGGCCGGGGCGGCATTGACCACCTGCACGGTCAGCCCGCCTTCGAGGTCCGCGCTGGCAGCGCTGGCGGCGTTGCGCAGCGACAGCCCAGAGGCGACCGCGACGACGGTCAGCGCAATCATGATTGCGATCACCCACGGCATTGGCCCGGCGAGCCGCCCTTGCGGCAGCAGCGGCGCCTCGCTCGAGCCGCTGAGCGACTTCCACTTGCGGCGGGCGGGGGAGGGCTGTGGGGCGCTGGCCATCACTGCGCCCCCTGCATCGTCCGCCGCGGCGGATAGCGCAGCGCGCCGGTCGGATCGGACAGCCGCCCCTTGTCGAGCCGCATGATCAGCGACTCCGGGACCTTCTTGAGCAGGTGGACGTCGTGGGTTGCCACGACCACCGTCGTGCCCAGCCGGTTCAGCGCCTCGAACAGGCGCAGCAATTTCACCGCCATCTCGGGATCGACGTTGCCGGTCGGTTCGTCGGCCACGAGCATGTCGGGCCGGCCGATGACCGCGCGGGCGATGGCGACGCGTTGCTGCTCCCCGCCCGAAAGCGTCGCGGGGCGGGCGTGCATCCGGTCGCCGAGCTCGACCCATTCGAGCATGTCGGTTACCGGCTTGGCCAGGTCCTTCTCGCTCACCCCCGCGACGCGCAGCGGCAGTGCCACGTTGTCGAAGGCGGAGAGGTGCGGGACGAGGCGGAAGTCCTGGAACACGACCCCCAGCCGCCGGCGGAAGCCCGGCAGGCGCTCGCGCGGGAGGGTGATCGCGTCGGTCCCGAACATCCGGATCAGCCCGCGCGAGGGGCGCTGGGCGAGGTACAGCAGCTTGAGCAGACTGGTCTTGCCCGCGCCGCTCGCCCCGGTGAGGAAATAGAAGCTTCCCGGAAAGAGCGTGAACGAAATGTCGGTCAGGACTTCCTTGCCGGTGCCATAGCGCAGCCCGACGTTGTCGAACTGCACGATCTCGGGCGGCGCGGCATTGCTCATCGGAAGTGTTCTTGCGTCCCGTCCTCGATCCGGAAAAGGCCTATAGGCGTCAATCGGTGTGGAAAAAAGGCCGCGACGGCCAAGTTGGGTCCGTGGCGGTATTGTTCATGGGCCCCGCGCCATGCTTTACCATGCCCCATGATCATCGCCTGCCCCGCCTGCTCGACGCGCTATGTCGTGCCAGACAGCGCCATTGGGGCAGAAGGACGCACGGTTCGTTGCGCCAAATGCCGCCATTCCTGGTTCCAGGCCGGGCCGGACGTCGCGGTCGCCCCGCCGCCGGCTCCCGAGCCTGCGCCGCCCGTCGCGGCTCCAGCGCCGCCCCCAGTCGCGGCGCCTGCGCCGACTCCGGCTCCCGCTCCCACTCCCGCGGCGGCCGCCACGCCCGATCCCGCTCCGCCGGCCGCCGAGGAACAGACCGCGCCGGCCGAACCTCCTATCCCCGAGGATCGAAGCTGGGACCGTCCCGGCGGCGATTTCGCACCGGGTCCAGGCTCGTCAGCGGGCTTCGACGAGAGTCACTCCTCGTTCGAGCATGAGCCGCCATTCCGTCCGCGCCGCAATCCGGCGAAGCTGTGGACCGCCGCGGCACTCGCCTTCGCGCTGGTGATCGCCGCGCTGATGGGCGCGGTGTGGTGGTTCGGCCTGCCGGACTGGCTGCCGTGGAACCGCCCGACATTCGGCAAGGCGGTGCCCGGGCTCGAGCTGTCGTTCCCGCCGACCAAGCAGGATCGGCGCACGCTGCCCAACGGCGCGGAATTTTTCGGGGCAAGCGGCACGATCACCAACATCGGCAAGGACGTCGCCGAAATCCCGCCGCTGCTGATCGTGCTGGTCGACGGCTCGGGCAAGATGGTCGACCACCGCGAAGTCGCGCCGCCCAAGGCTTCCCTGCAGCCGGGCGAAAGCGTGACGGTGAACGAGGCGCTGACCGACGTTCCGCGCGAAGTCGTCGCCGCCGATATCGGCTGGAAGGCGCAGTAGCCCAAAAAACTTCGCGTCGCCGTGTTGCGCCCCGCATGGTCCTTTGCTAGGGGCGCGCTCCTACCCCCCCCGGGGCCGGTTCTGGCTCCGATGATTTAGCGGTCGTGGCGGAATTGGTAGACGCGCAACGTTGAGGTCGTTGTGGGCGAAAGCCCGTGGAAGTTCGAGTCTTCTCGACCGCACCAGAACAGATCGGCCTCGCAGGCCTCGCGCTCATTTGCGCGGCTCCGAAGGGCGAAGAGCGGCGGGCCGTTCCATGAGGCCCCGGTCATCGCCCTTGCGATGGCGCTCAGCAACTTCGATGGATTGCCGGTGTTCTCGAAACCTTTTTTGAGCGCGGCAACGGTGTACCCCACCCCATGCCAGTTTCGCGCCGGCCGCAGACCAGGGATGGCCTTGGGAGCAGGGAGGCAGCCCTTGGTCGAATGGATCCGCGGCGCGCCCCTGCCGATGCCCGATTGAACCTGTAACCGCGCGATCGCCGGGTTCGAACTGGATTGGCAATACACAGGCTCCAATCCAGCAGGACAGAACATGGCAAACCGTCCCAGGGTCGTGATCATCGGAGGCGGCTTTGGCGGCCTCGAAGCTGCGCGGGCGCTGGCCGGGGAGGCGGTTGACGTCACCCTGATCGACAAGCGCAACCATCACCTGTTCCAGCCGCTGCTCTACCAGGTGGCAACGGCGGGCCTTTCCCCTGCGGACATTGCCGGCTCGATACGCTCGATCCTGCGCGACCAGGAGAACGTCCGCGTCCTCCTCGACGAAGTCTGCGGGATCGACCAGCCGCAGCGCCGGGTCCGCACAGCCCGTACCGGGGCGATACCCTACGACTGGCTGATCCTCGCGACCGGTGCGCGCCACAGTTATTTCGGCAAGGACGACTGGGCTCCGCTCGCGCCCGGCATCAAGACGATCGACGATGCGACAGCGGTTCGACGCCGCGTGCTCATCGCCCTCGAACGCGCCGAAACCGAGACCGACAAGGCGGTCCGCGATGCCCTGCTGACCTTCGTGGTCGTGGGCGGCGGACCGACCGGGGTGGAGATGGCGGGCGCAATCGCCGAACTGGCGCGCCAGTCGGTCAGCCGCGACTTCCGCCACATCACCCCGCACTGCTCGAGAGTATGGCTTGTCCAGCGCGGCGACCGCCTGCTGCCGTCGTTCCCGCCCCCGCTGTCCGCCTACGCGGCGAAAGCGCTTGAGCAGCTCGGCGTCACCGTCCGGGTCGATGCCGGGGTCGACGCGGTGTGCGCACGGGGCGTTTCCCTGGGGAACGACTTCATCCCGGCGGCGACGGTCATCTGGGCGGCCGGGGTCATGGCATCGCCCGCGGCCGAATGGCTCGGCTGCTCGCTCGACCGCAGCGGCAGGGTCATCGTCGACAAGAATCTCCACCCCGACTGCTCGCAATCGATCTTCGTCGTTGGCGACACCGCGCATTGCGAAGACGCCAACGGCCGGATCGTTCCGGGCGTCGCCCCGGCGGCCAAGCAGCAGGGGCGATATGCCGCTGCCGCGATCCTCGCGCAGTTGCGCGGGCAACCGGTCGAGTCGTTCCGCTACCGCGATTTCGGGCAAATGGCGACGATCGGTCGCGCCCGGGCGGTCTGCAGCATTGGTCGCTTCTCGCTGAGCGGTCTGCCGGCATGGCTGCTGTGGTGCGTGGTCCACGTCTGGTATCTCAACGGACTGCGCAACAGGCTGTCGGTCGCGATGACCTGGTTCTGGAGCTACCTGACGTTCGCGCGCTCGGCGCGCCTCATAACCGGCGAAGGGGCAGCCGGGTCAGCCTGATGGTCATGCAGGTAAAGTATTGAATATAAATGCAATAGGGGACGTCCATTCCCGACTGGAATGGAACCTATAACCACCCGGTACGTGGGCAGTCGCCGCAGTTTTCAGCACTCTCCACCCCGTGATCCACGGGATGGAGGAACCGATGCAACAGCAGCAGCACAAGGCAAAGAGCGGCCCCGCCTGGTTCGACTGGGATGGCGCCATGGTGGCCAGTCTGGCAGGCGACCGCGCCACGTACCGCGAGCTTCTCGAGCAGTCGGCGCGATGGTTGCGGCGCTTCTATGCCCGCCGGATTCCGGCCGACCTGGTCGATGACCTGGTCCAGGAAACCTTGATGGCCATTCACACCCGGCGGGACAGCTTCACCCCGGGTCGGCCCTACCTGCCGTGGCTGGTCGCGATTGCCCGCTACAAGTGGATCGACGCCCTGCGCAGCGGTCGCCGGCACCAGACCGAGGAACTGATCGAGGCCGAAGCCGCCAGCCATGAGATCGATGTCCTCAGCGGCCTCAGTCTTGGCCGCCTGCTGGGCCGGCTACGGGCCGGGCAGGCCGAGGCGATCCGCCTGGTCAAACTGGAGGGGCGTTCCATCCGCGAAGCCTCTGAGCTTTCAGGCCAGTCGGAATCGCTGGTCAAGGTGAACATCCATCGGGGGATCCTTGCCATGCGCTCGATGCTGGGCGGCGAAGCCTTGGCGCAGCGCGCCGCCTGACGCGAGGTGCCGGTCAGCCGAGCCGCGCCACCAGCCCTTCCGCGATCCAGCGCCCCAGGACAGTCCCGGCCGCATCGACCGCCGCATCATCGCCCATCTTCGCGGCGAGTTCCCCGCAGCACTCTGCAAAGCCCAGACCTCGCCGCACCATGTCGAGCATTTGCGACTCGAGCGCATCGGCCCGGCGCATCACGGCCTCGAAGCCCTGCCGCCAGACCATGACCTGCGCCGGCCGATCCCCGCCAGCCGCGGCCGGGGGGGCCTGCCCGCCGGCCAGCGCCAGCCAGATGGCGTCGGCGTTGCTGGTCACCGTGAACACGCGGAGCGACGGGACCAGCGCGATGGCCGCCCGGCTCCAGTCGACATCGCCGAGTTCCCCCACGTCGAGCGGATCGGCATCGGCGGCAACGAACGCCTGGTCGATGGCCCAGTCTATCGCTGCGAGGTCGCTGACCTCCGGATCGTGCGGATAGCGCGCTCCCAGCGCTGCGGCGAAGCGATCGCCGTATGCATCGAGCGTCCAGGCATGGGGCGGGCGCTCGTCGACGTAGTGCGCGGCCGCCGAGGCAAAGTGTTCGTCGCCCAGCCACGCGTGGACCCGCGGGAAGCTCGCCTCGAGGCTCGAGACGAGCGCCACCCGGTAGTTGTTCTGATAGATGGCCAGCCCATCGGCGCGGCCAAGCCGGCTAACCGCCTCTTCGCTCCCGTCGGTCAGCCACCGCGTGAATTCGCGCTGGAGATCAGCAAGATCGCCTCCGCTCATGGCGTGACCAGCGACGGCAGGCGCGAAGCGATTCCCCGCGCGATTGAAAGTTCGCCAAGCAGTTCGGAAAGCGGCGGGATGTTGTCATCGCGCTCGATCATGGTCGGCAGCGGGCCCGCCCGCGTCACCGCCTCGGCATAAAGCTGCCAGACGGGATCCGGCACGGGCTGGTCGTGCGTGTCGATCAGGAGGGTTGCGCCCTGGGTGTGCCCGGCGAGATGGACCTGCTGGACCGAGGCCCAGGGCACGCCGGTCAGGTAGTCGCGCGGATCGAACCCGTGATTGACCGCGCTGACATAGATGTTGTTGATGTCGAGCAGCAGTCCGCAGCCGGTCCGGCGGGTCATTTCCGACAGGAACTCCCATTCGGTCATCACGCCCGCGAAGGCGACATAGCTGGAGGGATTCTCGAACAGCATCTGCCGACCCAGCGTGTCCTGTGCGCAATCGATGTTGTCGCAGACGATCCTCAGCGCCTCCTCGCTCATCGGCAGGGGCAGGAGGTCGTGCGAGTTGAATGTGCCGTACCGTGTCCAGCACAGATGGTCTGAAACCACCGCCGGTTCCGTCAGGTCGATCAGCTCGCGCAGCTTGGCGAGGTAATCGGGGCGGAGCCCGTCGGCCGAGCCGACCGACAGCGAGACGCCGTGGAGCGCCAGCGGATAATGCGCGCGGGCCCTGAGCAGGGTATCGAGCGGACGTCCGCCGTCGATCATGAAGTTTTCTGAAATGACTTCGATGAAATCGACTTCGGCGCTGCCGTCGACATACGCGGCATAGTGCTCGCGTCGCATGCCGAGGCCAAAGCCGGACAGGGGTGGGATCATGGTCGGCTTCGCAAAAAGATGACGCCGGGCCGGCGGAAGCGCCGAGCGGGGGGTTCGGGTCAGGGTGCGGCGCCACAGGCGCCGACCCGGCGTCAAGTCGGGGACGCGTGCGCTTACTTCGGCGGGGTCAGGCTGCCGCCCTGGGCAGTGCACTGCGCTTCGGTGAGAGCCTTGAAGCCCTGGCCCTTGCAGCTGTTCTGGCCCTTGCACGAGTTCGTCGCGGTGGCGCAGTCCGACGTGCCCTTGCAGGTGTTCACGCCATAGCAGTGCACGACTTCGGCCTTGGCCTTGGCGGCCAGCGCCGGGGCCGGCAGCGCCGCAACCGCGGCCGCGACCAGCGCCGCGTTGGCGGCAAGGACGAGGGTGCTCTTGATCGATGTCATCGTCATGTCTCCAGTTTGCCGTGGTGGCAGTGACCAGTTCGGGTGGGTGCGGCGGCCGGTTACGCGTCGGGAGGAAATTTTGCCTCTGGCGGCGTCAAAGCGTTCGGCGGAGGCGGCGTAACCAAACCTGCGTTCCCGACGAATCAAGGGGCCGAGACCGGCTGGCCGGGGCCCCGCAGGCCCGGGCGGTTCCGGCTCAAGCCACAGCCCATCTGAAAGGAACCAACCGATGAAACTGACCACTGCTGCCATCGCCGCTTCGCTCTCCGCCAGCCTCCTCGCTGGCGCCGCCCTCGCCGCCGAGGGCAAGCCGGCCATGGAGAAGTGCTACGGCGTCGCCAAGGCCGGCCAGAACGAATGCGCCGCCGGACCGGGCACCAGCTGCGCCGGGACCTCGCGGGTCGACTACCAGGGCAATGCCTGGAAGCTGGTCAAGGCCGGCACCTGCACCAAGATCCAGACCCCGAAGGGGCCGGGTTCGCTGAAGCCGAAGGCGTGATCGTCTCCGGGGCAGGCGGGTTCTCCTGCCTGCCCCGGGGCCAGCGACCTGCGAGGGGAGAACACACCATGCTTACCCGAACCTACGACCAGCTGACCGGCCTTGCTGCACGCGTCCTGCCTGACAGCGTGCTGCTGCTGGTGGCTCGCCTTGGCGCGGCCTCGATCTTCTTCCTGTCGGGCAGGACCAAGGTCGAGGGGCTGCTGACCATTACCGACAGCACCTATTACCTGTTCGAGACCGACTATGCCCTGCCGCTGCTGCCGCCCAATATCGCGGCGCATGCGGCGACCTACGCCGAACACTTTTTCCCGGTCCTGCTGGTGCTGGGCCTCGGCTCGCGCTTTGCCGCGCTCGGCCTGCTGGGCATGACCGCGGTGATCGAAGTCTTCGTCTATCCCGATGCCTGGTCGACCCACCTCAGCTGGGCCGGCCTGCTGCTGCCGATCCTCGCCAAGGGCGCTGGCGCGTTCTCGCTCGATGCGCTTATCGCGCGTGGGCGGAAACGGCCCTGACGGCGCGGCTGGCGGTGATGCAGGCCGCGATCGTGGCCACCATCACCGCCAGCGCCAGCAGCGCGAAGGGTTGCAACCCCGGCACGCCCTGAAGCAGCAGCGTATCGTTCCCGCCTGGCACCAGCGCTGTGCCCACCCCCATCAGCCCACCGCCGGTCAGGCACCGCAAGGCACGGGCCGTCGAAAACGTCGCGAGGGCAGATCGTCCCCAGCCACCGGCGAGGGCGCCCGCGAGCACCCCGGCGAACAGCCCGGTGCTCGCCGCCACCTCGACCATCCGGCCATCCGCCAGCCGCGCCAGTGCCTCGGTGTAACTCCACGCCCCGACAAGCACCGAAAGGACAAGGTGGCAGCCCACGATCGCCAAGGTCGCTACGCGATAGGGGGTCGCAATCCGGTTGCCGCGACGGGCCGTCACCAGCCAATGACCCAAGATCGCGACGATGGCCACCGCCGCAGCGACCGGGCTGGGCGTGGCGCCTGATACACCGGCTGCTTCGCGGGCCATCAGGCCGGCCTTCGCAAACGCCAGAAGGCCGAGGTAAAAGCCGAGCGGGGTCAGCAGGTAGTGGAAATTGCGCGAGCCGATCCGTGCGACCGTTCCAAAGATGCAGGCCTCGTTGAGCCATGCGCCCAGGCCAAGCAGAATACCGCCGGCCAGTACTGCAAGGCCGAGCGAAGGAGGCGCATGTGCCGCCGTACCGAACCCTGCCGCACTGCCTATGCTTCCGGCGACGAGCGCCCACAGGCTCGCCTCGGCAAGAACCAGCAGCCTCGTCGCGCGCCGCGCATGGAAAGGCTCGGCCACCGCCGCCACCAGGCAGGTGCTTCCGCGATGGTTGGCGAAGCCGAGGACGCCTGCCACCGCCAGCGCCATGATCAGTCCGGTCACGATTTCCTCTCCCGCGGCCCGCAGGATGGGGCACAACCTCGCATATTCGTGCAGGCTGGGCCGGAGGTTACCTCGAACCACAAGGTCTGCGCACAGGCGGCGGAGTCACCATCGCAGAATGCCCGCCAGCCCCGCCCGCGCCGACGTCACGACCGCGAGGATCACGAGCGGGTATACGGTCCCGGCATAGAGCCAATGGGTTGATGGACAGGTCAGGCCATAGGCCAACATCCCCGTTCCGGCCGCCGCAAGGCCGATCGAACCGGCTGCGCGGCGCGGCGCGGTGCTGGTCCCGCGTGTGCGGATCCACCAGACCTGAGCGGCAACGCTGGGCAGCGCGAGCACGCTCGCAGAGACGAAGCAATGGTGCCAGGCGCGCAGCTCCGCAAAAGCGTCGGCCCGGATGGGGTCGCCCGAGTCCTGTCCCGCCAGCGACACGAGCGCCATGACGGGAAGGAACATCAGCACGCCCAGGCCGATCCTGATCGGGACCGGGCTCCAGCTTGCAGGAAACCCTTCCCGCGCTGCGCCGACCATGAAGCACAGGGCTGCGATGCCCAGGATCAGCTCCCTTGCGACCAGCTGGCCGGCCGGCGCTCCGGCAGCGAGATCCGCCCGAAGCCCTGGCCAGAATGCCGCCATCATCAAGGTAGCGGATAGGGCAAGGACCTGCAGCGCGAGGATCGAGCGGAGCCTGTTGGGGCGGATCGGCGCGGCTTTCCGGCTGAGCCGATCGATCAGGTCTTCCTCGCTGGTCATCCAACCTCCAGGCATCCGAAACCGGCAGCACCCGGAGGGCAACCCTTTTCAACGGGTTCGGCGCGGAGGGCCGTCTGGTTGCAGCTATTGCCATAATCATGCGCAGATCGAATGGCCGCCCACGAAGCGCGGCGGCATCGTCCGGCGACGGCGCCAAGTCCACCGGCGTGTTCGAGCCTGCTCGGGCTGCGCAGGCCTGATTCCCGTCAGGTGCCGCCGCGCGGTTTGAGGCCGCAGCGCAGCAGCGTGACACTGGACGGACAAAAAAGAGCCGGCGCGGGTGATCCGGCCGGCTCTTTCGTTGGATGGGGCGACCGCGTCATGGCCGCCCTGAGGGAGGCCTTTACATCTTCACGCGCACGCCCGCGGTGAACGCCCGGCCGACGATGTCGTAGGTCGAGAAGTTCGTGGGAATGTTGACGCCCGGGGTGGTGCCCGGCAGCAGCGGCGGATCCTTGTCGAACAGGTTGTTCACCGTGCCGAACAGCTCGAAGTACCCGTTGCCGCTGGGGATGCGATAGCGCAGCGACAGGTCGGTGTAGACGACCGCGCCGACACCCGGATCGGTGAAGTTCGACAGCAGCGGCGCCGAGGCGTTGATGAAGCGGTCCATCGTGCCGATGTACTGCTCGCTCACCGTCACCCCGAAGTTCTCCGTCGAGTAGTCGACCGAGAGCGAGCCCCGCCAGTGCGGATAGGCGACCGGGTTGGACCCGATCACGTTGGCGCCGGCATAGTGGATCACCGGCTGGCCGGCGAAGGCCTGGGTGTCGAAGTTCTTCAGGTAGTTGGCGTAGAGCCGGATACTGAGAGCGCCGTTGCCAAGGCCGGTACGGTAGCTTGCGTCGAAGTCGATCCCCGAGGTGTTGAGGAACGCGATGTTGGCTTCCGAAATGCGCACCAGCGAGGGGAACGCGTTGGCCGAGGGCCGGGTGATGAGCTGGCATTCGGGTGTACCCGATCCGAACTGCGAGCAGTTGTTGAGGATCTGCTGTGCGGTCAGTGCGTCGATCGCGCCCTTCAGCTTGATCCGGTAGTAATCGACCGAAATGCTTAAGCCCGGCATGAAGGAGGGGCTGAACACGCCGCCGATGGTCAGCGTCTTCGCCACTTCCGGCTTCAGGTTCGGGTTGCCGCCGCTGACCTGCGAGACGTTCTGGTTAAGCGTGGAGACAGGGTCGAGCACGATCGAAATGCTCGAGGTATCGCCGCGGTACAGCTCGTAGAGATTGGGCGCGCGGATATCGCGGGAATAGGTAGCCCGCAGCAGGAAGTCCTCAACCGGCTTCCAGGTCCCGCCGACCTTCCAGGTGGTCACGGTGCCCGAGGTCGAATAGTCGGTCACGCGCGCCGCGCCGTTGATGCTGAGCTCCTGGAAGAACGGTGTGTCCTTGAGGATCGGTACCGCGATTTCGCCGAAGGCTTCCTTGACGTCGAGGCTGCCGTTGGCGACGCCGACATTGGTCAGCCAGTAGAACAGCGAGGACGCCTGCACGCCGCGCAGACCCGCGAAGTAGGCGGCCTTCTCGCCTGCGGTATCGAGCAGCGCCGGGTCTGCGTTCGAGGTCAGGTGGAGCGACTGCTTGCGGTATTCCGCGCCGATCACGACGTCGACCGGGCCGGCCGGCAAATCGAACAACGAACCGCTCAGGCTGGCCACGACCGAGTCATGGTTGAACTTGGCGCGGTAGCGCGAAGTGCCGGTCGCGTATTCATAGCCGGCGCTGCTGCCGTTGATCGGCGCACCGTTGAACAGGTTGATCGGCTGGCAACCCGCGAACGAGGCGGCAAACGCCGGATCGGTCAGCACGCGGCAGGTGGGGGTGCCATTGACCGAGACGACGTCGACCGCGGCGAAGAACTTGCGCCAGTCGAACAGGCCCGACTGGGCCATCTTGTGCACGGATTCGCCGTGGGTGTAGCTCACCGCGGCCTTCCAGCCGCCGAAGGTGGCGTCGAGACCGCCGGTCGCCTGCCAGAAGTCGGTGCGTTCCTTGACGGTGGTCGCCTGCTGCGCGCCCCAGTAGGCGTTGAAGCCGACCGATCCGCCGGGGGCGAGGGTCGCGGCCAGCGCGGGCGGCAGGAACGGGTTGCCCTGGTAAAGGGTCGCGGTCGGGTTGCCCTGGACAAGGCTGTTGGCCAGCGCGTCGTATGCCAGGTCCTGGCGCGAATAGGTGCCCTGGACATAGACGTTGACGTCGTCGGCGACATCGTAGCTCAGGCGGCCGAAGGTCTGGTAGGTCTTGAACGGGGCAATCGCGGTGGTGCGGTCGGGGATGCGATAGCCGTCGCCGCCAATGAACACGGAGGCAGAGCCGGTCGCGGTGCCGTTGTTGAACGGCGACAGTACGCCGTTTGCGTCGAGCTTGTAGTTATTGAAGGGATTGCCCGGGGCGAGGATCTTGCCGAACTCGCTTGCTGCCGAGAGGCGGACATCGCTGGCGAGCGTATAGGGGTTGAGCGCCCCGCCGGGCGAGCACAGGCTGGCCGGCTGGCCGGTCGGCACGGCGCAGCCCACGGTCGACCCGACATAGGCAAAGCCCTTGGTCCCGATATCGCGCTGGTTCCGCCGGAGACCTTCGTTGTTGTAGAATTCGGCGCTCAGCAGGATGTGCCCGCGGTCGTCACCGAACGAGGTGCCATAGGCCGCGCCGATGCGCTGGTTGCCGACATCGCCGCGCTCGGAAATGCCGGCCTGGGCGACGCCCTTGATGCCGGTGAACTTCTTGTCGAGAATGAAGTTCACGACGCCGGCCACCGCATCGGAACCCCAGGCTGCAGAGGCGCCGCCGGTGACCACGTCGACCCGCTGCACGAGCAGGTTCGGGATCACGTTGGTGTCGATCGTGCCGATGTAGGTGGTCGGCGCGACGCGGACGCCGTCGAACAGGATCAGCGTGCGCAGCGGACCCTTGGGGTTCGCGGTCGGGGTGCCCAGGCCGCGCAGGTTCAGGATGTTGCCGTGGATCGGGATCGCCGAGAAGTTGCTCGCCGACTTCGCCGGGCTGAGCGAGTTCTGGAACTGCGGCAGCTTGTTGAGCGCGTCGGGAATGCTCGAGGGCGTCGACTTCTGCAGGTCTTCGGTCGTTGCCACGGTCACCGGGGTCGGAGCGGTATAGCCGTCACGGACGATGCGGGTGCCCGTGACGACGATGTCCGAAGCAGGGGCCGAGTCGGCGGACTGGTCGCCATCGGACGCGGCGTCCTGGGCATAGGCCGGAACCGCGAGCGAGAGCGCGCTGGTGGTCAGCAATGTCGCTAAAGCACGAACCTTCATTTTGCATCCTCCCATGAAGGGCGGGCACGTTCCCCGCCCTTAATATGACCTCATGTGCAGAATTCGTAGCGCCACGAATGTTGCATGTCAATGCAAGGTTTGCGCTGTGGACGTGGCTGTCGGGCACGCTTGGCACGGCTGGCGACCGCCAACTCCGTTCGGGGTTGTGAAAAGGGGCTGGAGCCATGCTGCGACAAGGCGCCGAAAGACCCGGCGAGCTGCCCGGCATGCACCGCGCGGACGCCCGCAGCGTTGCCAGCCTGGTCGCGGCAGCCCTCGGAAACCCCGCCGATGACGCGATGGGGATGGCGGAGATGGTGCCATCACGACTGTTCGCGTAGGATCTTGAATATCGGCAGGAATCATGAGTTGGCCGGAGGTCGGCCCTCCAGACACGCCATTCAACGGGAGGCGGTTGTATGTCCGCTTAGAATTGTAAGCTGTCGTTCGAACCGTCGCAGCACGTCGGAGGAAAAACGGGCTGTCAGAGCGCGCTATCGCCCGTCAATGTGTCACAAAACCAATCGGCAGATGCTTCGGGCCGCTGATGAAGACGGACTGTGTCCAGACCGGTTCACCATCGAGGCGCAGTTCCTTGATGTGGGGAAGCAGTTCCTCGAACAGGATGCGCATCTCGAGTTTGGCGAGGTGCTGACCGAAGCAGAGGTGCGCGCCCTGGCCGAAAGCGAGGTGGCTGCTGCCATCACGGTCGAGACGGAAGGCGAAGGGATCAGCAAAGACTGCTTCATCCCGGTTGGCCGACATATACGACATCATTAGCCAGTCGCCCTGGCGGATCTGCTGCCCGGCGAGTTCGCAGTCGCGGGTCGCGCTGCGCATGAAGTGCTTGACGAGTGTGGTCCAGCGGATGGCCTCATCCACCAGGTTGCCGATCAGCGCCGGATTGGCCTGCACCGTGCATAGCAGCTCCGGATCCTGCGCGAGCGCCATCATGGCGCCCGATGTCGAGGCCGACGTCGTATCGTGCCCGGCAGTCGCCAGCAGGATATAATAGCTGTTCGCCTCATGATCGGCGATCGGCTCTCCCTTGATCACGGCGTTGGCAATTATCGAAGCGACGTCATCCCGCGGCGCGCGGCGGCGTTCCGCAGTGAGAGCACGGAAATAAGCGTAGAAGTCGCCGAGGACGGCCTGAAACACCTGCAGCGCCTGCGCAGGATCGGCCCTCGCCGCCGAAGATCGCCCGAGTTCCGGATCACGCGCACCGAACAGCTGCTGGGTAAGGAGCAGCATCCGGCCTTCGTCCTCGCGGGGAACGCCGAGGATCTCCATGACCACATGCAGCGGATAGTGCAGCGCCACGTCCCGAACGAAGTCGCACGTGCTGCCCGTTGCCAGCAGGCGATCGACATGTGTGCGGGCAATCTGCCGGATGCGATCCGTCAGCTTCTTGACGTTGCCTGGCATGAACCAGGATTGTGTCAGTGACCGGTAGGCACGAAGTTCCGCCCCATCCATGTTGACCATGTTGCGGGTCAGATGCGGCCCCCCTGTGGCGGCTTCGATGCCCGCCAGCATGTCGGCAGGGGCATAGACGGTCGACTGGTCGCCATTGTGAAACAAGTCCGGATCCCGTTCGATCCGGACGATGTCTTGGTGGCGTGTCACGAGCCAGAAAGGCCGTGCGTTGGGCGCTGTCAGCTTTGCGACCGGTCTATTGCCGCGCAGCCAGGCAAAGCCTTCGTGCAGGCGCTCCGGGGCAGCGTAGGATGCTGGCGTCACCACGGCCCGGGCGAAATCGTCCGGGACGCTCGCGTCCACCGCATTTCCTGCGGCAGCTCGGCGCTGGTTCACGAACCTACTCCGCCGGCTCAGGCAGAACCTGCTTGTCGCGTACCGTTTCCAGCATGCGGCCCGGCATCGCCCCGGTTGGCTGGCTGTTGCGCAGGATCGGCTCGCCGTTGACGACAACCCAATCGACACCCTGCGCCTTCACCACGCGCCGCCAGTCGTTGTTCGGCAGGTCGTAGGCAATGTCCATCTGCTCGCGGTTGTAGTCGAGCTTGTCGTAATCGTAGATGTAGAGATCGGCTGCCTTGCCTTCGACGAGCGAGCCGCGATCCTCGAGCCCAAGGACATCGGCAGGCCGCTGCGACAGGAGCTGGTGCAGCTGCTCGAGCGTAAAGCGTTGTTCCTCGCGTTCCATCCAGGCGATCGTGTCGGTCGCAAAGACGCCGCCGTCGCTGAACTTCACGTGAGCTCCGCCATCCGAAGTGCCCGCCAGCACACGCGGATGACGCAGGATGGCATCGACCTTCTCGGGGTCCTTTGTCGTTGCTTCCGTTGTCCGGAAATCGGCATGGCCACCCGTTTCCGCGATGATGTCAAAAAGCGCATCGATAGGAAGGCAGCCTTCCTCCCGCGCGATCTCGGCAACCAGCTTGCCGTTGTATTTCGCAAACCGGGAGGCTTTGGCATCGACGAGCTTGTGCGATTCGATGGGGCCGCCCGAGGCGTACATCACATCGGGATTGTACCGCTCACGGGCGCGCTGGCGGAAGGATGCGTCATGCAGCACGCGCGTCTTGTCCTCCGGCCCGACGTAAGTGCTGAACTCGGCAAACGGTTCGACATTCTGCCATAGCGTATCGACCGTGAGCGCGGTGAATTCCGCCCATGAGCGATGAACCAGAGACTGGCTGTAGATGTTCAGGCCGCGCTCTGCCGTGCTGTCGAGCCACTTGAGCACGTTGAGGTGATGTTCGGGTGCGGAATCGAAGCCGATGACGACATTGTGGAGGATCGGCCGGCCGGAAACCCGGGCCATTTCCTCGACGAGGAAGCTGTTGTTCACTACGGCATTCAGTTGCGCGAGGCACTGGATCACGCCTTGCCCGCGCTCGCGCAGGACCTCGGAGAGATAGATCGCATCTTCCGGGAGCATCGAGTCCGTCGGCATCGGTGTGAAGTCGATGTCCTTGTGGCCGTTGTACTCGTTGAGATGGGACAGTGCGAAGCCGATCGCGCCCGCGTCCATGGCCTCGTGCAGCAGATCGCGCATCCGGCCGCGCTCGGTCTTCGTCGCCGGGCGGGACTTTGCCGCATCCAACCCCATGACATAGATCATCAGTGAATTGAGCGGCATGTAGGATGCAAGGTTGATGCCCTTGTTGAGCTTGCGCATGTGGGCCATCCATTCCGGGAAGGACTCCCAGGTCCACGGCAGGGCCGTGCGCATGGCGGTTGCGGGCACTTGCTCGGTGTTTTCCATCATCAGCATGTAACGGTCGCGATCTGCGGGACGGCAGGGCGCGAAGCCGAAGCCGCAATTGCTGACGACTACTGTGGTGTTGCCGTGCCAGCTGGAGCTTGTGCAATAGGGATCCCAGTGCACTGCCGCATCATAGTGCGTGTGTGGATCGATCACCCCTGGTGCGACGATGCGGCCCTGCGCATCGATGGTGCGGCCGGCGGGCGCGGAGATCGCACTGTCCACCCTCGCGATGACGCCATCGTGTATGGCGATGTCCCCGGCAAACCGGGGCGCCCCGGTGCCGTCCACGATCGTGCCGTTCTTGATGATGAGATCGTACATCTGTCTCTCCCTCGCAAAGGGCGGTGCGGGATGGCGGCCAATCAAACCGCCGATCGCGCTGCGCCTCTGGCATTCTTCTATCAGCAGGCCGCTTCGAGCATGAGGCCCCGGTCGCTCTTCTGGAAGCGAGATATTTGCGAATCGGTCCTGAGTCAAATATTTTGCGAACCTATAAAGCTAATATTGGTTCGTTATATACATCCATTCCGCGTGACAGGTCACACCACCGAGCCGCGCGAACTGGCACGTGCAATCGCTGGTAGGCGGCCATCCGGGGACTCGGCGGCGCTACGGCCTGGTGGACAATCTTGCGCGTTCGATTTCGACCGGGATCGCGGTCATCCACGACATGTGGCTGACCGGTTCTATGTCCTGCGCGGTGGTGGGCATCAGGGCGTTGCAGTTTGCGGCGGCATTGCGGCTTGCAACGCGCATGCCGGGTGCCCGCGACTGGCCGAAGCCGTGCGTCATCGCGACGACGCCGGGGCCGAGGTCGGCATCGAGGACAATGTTGGTTTCGATTGCCCCTGCGGCGCTGCGGACCACGACCCGGTCGCCTTCGACCATCCCTCTCGCCGTCGCGTCACCGGGATTGATGTGGAGCATGCCACCCCGCCGGTCGGCTCCTCTCATGCGGGCCGAATTGCCCATCCAGCTGTTGTGCATGGTGCGCGTGCGCATCGAAATCAGCTTGAGCGTGCCACTTCCCTCGTTTGCCAATTCGGCGAAGATCCTGTCCATCCGCGCAAAGAGGCCGGCGTTGACCATGGCCGCGGGGCAGCAATCGATCAGCCGGTCCGGATGGACCACGCAGCGATCGAAGAAGGTCTCGGGCGGCAAGGCATCGAGCAGCGCTGTGTGGCTGGGCCGTGCCAGCAGGTCTGCGATCGACAAGCCTTTTGAGCCGAGGATGGCGTCGAACATGCTGTCGCCGTCATGATCGTCCGGCAGAACTTCAAGCGGGGTCTGTCCACCCAGCCGCTGCGTCAGCGAATGCAGGATCCACCAGCCATTGCGACGCTCATGCCGGGGCTTCACGACCGCCGGAGTGTATTGCGCATAGGGGCGGGGCTGGAGGCCGCTGCCGAGGAGATTCACGTCGCTGTGCTCGAGCCAGTCGACTGAAGGCAGGACGTAGTCTGCAAGCTCGGCGGTGGCCGATTGGAAGATGTCGATCGCGACGAGCAGGTCGAGACCGGCAAATGCCTCCCGCATGCTGGCCTCGCCGCCCACTGTGAGGATCGGATTCCCGCCGCAGATGATCATGGCGCGAATGTCGCCGCCCTTGATCAGATCGGCGATGGCGGCGGCGGGCAAGGTGGCCCCGCCAAGCGGCTCGGGGAGCGTGAAGGTGCCAATCGAGGTCTTGACGGTCGTCATCGAGGCCACTGGCACGAAGCTCTCGACGAGGGCGCCGGGTTTGAAAGTGCCCCCTGTCCGGCCGAGATTGCCGGTGGCGAAGTTGATCATTTCGGAAAGCAGATACGCGAGCGCACCGTGTCGGCTCTGGTTCACGCCGGTCGAGATGTAGACGGCGGCCCCTGATGCCGCGGCAATGTCGCGCGCGATGTCGCGCACCTGCTCCGGCGCGATCTGGGTGACGGCTTCGACTTCCTCGGCCGTGAAGCGCGCGGCATGGTCCGCAAGCCTCGAGAAATTCTTGGCCCGGCTGGCGATGAGGTCGGCCTTGAACGCTCCGATTGCCTTCAGTTCGTTGAATAGCGCCGCGAGGAAATAGACATCGGTCCCCGGCCTGATGTGCAGGGTCGGCCCGGTCGAGGGGCCCGAGGATTCGATCCGGCGCGGATTGACGAACAGAACCTTTTCGCCGTGCGCGCGGATCGCCTCGATGCTGGCCAGGTCATCGTTCGGGTGCGACATCGCCGTCCAGCGCGAAACGCGCGGATTGGCGCCGATGCACAGCAGGTAGCTGGTCCGCGCAAGATCAGGGATCGTGAGTACACCGGCGGCGCCGTAGACTTCCTGCGCCACGGCGGTCTTGTTGGTCACATCCTGCGTGCCCGCGCTGAAGATCATCTGGGTGCCGATGGCCTGACGCAGCGGCTCCACGGCAGCCCAGCCGGCCGAGTTTCCGACACCGAACGGATTGCCGAAGTAAATCCCGACAGAGTTCGGGCCATGCGCCTGCTTGAGCTGTGCAACCTTGTCCGCAATGGCATCCAGCGCGTCCGCCCATTCGGCCCGCTCAAAGCTGCCAGGGAAATCAGCCTTGGCGTTGGTTCGCCGCAGCGGCCAGTTGAGCCGGTCCGGGTCACGATGGATATCGAGGAACGAAAGGCCCTTGTGGCAGGCGGTTCCTCCGACCGGGTGCCCGGAATCGGGCCGTAGAGCCACCACGTCTCCTTCGGCGTCGATCGAGGCAATCAGGCCGCACGAGGGTTCGCAGATGCGGCAGAAGGTGTGGGTCTCTCTGTACGTCATCCTACCGCCCGATCCGCCCCGCCTGCACCATCTGCCCGGCGCTGGTAAACTTCACCCGCGGACTGCCGCGTTGCAGCCCGCGCAAGCGCTCGGCGCGGTCGAGTGCCCACCAGCCTGCCTTGTCCAGCACTGCGTCTGATGCCTCGAACCTGCGCCGCAAGGCCGCGCGGTGCGCGGCCCGCTCCGCGCTGAACGAGACCCCGGCGAGATCGTCGAGAACGGCGTTCACCACCTCGCCGGCGCACTTGCGATTGCTGCCGATCACACCTTTGCATCCGCGCCGTGCCCAGCCGGTCGCATAGAGCCCGCTGATGACACCGCTCGAACCGATCACCCGCCCCTGCTGCGTGGGCACGACGCCGGTCTCGGGGTCGAAAGGAAGCCCGGGGCGAGGCGTACCGCGATAGCCCGTCGCACGGATCACAATGTCACATGGCAGTTCGCTTTCCGGCAGTTCGCTTTCCAGTGGCTCGCTGCTCGCGGCCAGCCGGATGCCGGTTACCGTTTCGGTCCCGCAAATGGCGGCGGGGGCGGCGAAAAAGCGGAAGATCAGGCGTTTGGTACCGCGCTGCGGCCGGAGCGCCAGTGCATGCAAGGTTTCGAGTTTTCGCCGCGTGCCGCCTGGCAGATCTGGATCGCCCAGTGCCTTATCAAGCGCGCCAATCGAGGGCGCCACCGCGACATCGAGATCCTCGAGGAGGCCAAACTCCTCCAGCTCCGGATTGTGGAAAGCAGCATCACGGGGACCGCGCCGCGCCGCGATGACCACTTCCCGGATCGTGCTTTTCGCCAGCACATCCAGCGCATGATCGGCAATATCCGTCGTACCAAGGTCGCTGGCCGGTCGCAGGAGCAGCCGCACAATATCAAGGGCGACATTGCCGTTGCCGATGATCACCGCTCGCTCGCCGGACAGCGCGACCGCGTGCCGCGCGTGGCGCGGATCACCATTGCACCAGCCGACGAACTCCCGGCTGGACCAGCTTCCGGAAAGATCTTCGCCCGGAATATGGAGCCGATTGTCTCCATCCGCGCCCACCGCGCAGATGACCGCATCATAGGCGTCTCTCAGGTCATCGAATCCCGGCGCGCTGCCGACTTCCACCCCGCCAAGAAAGCGCACCCGGCTGTCCCGCATCAGCGGCTCGAACGCCCGGTCGATGATCCGCTTCTTGTCCTGATGGTCCGCCGCCACGCCGTGCCGGACCAGACCCCAAGGGACCGGCTGCCGGTCGTATAGGTCGATCTCGACCGGGAACGGCGCGCGAACGAGTACATGCTGCAGGGCATAGGCGCCCGCAGGTCCTGCTCCCACGATCGCAATGGCGCGCGAGTGCTCCATCATCCGCTCACCGCTGCGAAATGTTGCCGATTCACCTCGGCGTAGTGCCGCCAACGCTGGGGCAGTTCATCATGGCGGAAGATGGCATCGACGGGGCAGGCTCCCACGCACGCGCCGCAGGAAATGCACCTTGCGGGATCGATGTAGAGCTGCTCGGCCGTGTCGAACTCCGGGCTCGAGGGATGTGGACCGATGCAATCGGCCGGACAGATTTCCACGCACGAATAGTCGGCAACGCAGGGCGCGGCGATGACATAGGTCATGGCGCGCCCTGCTCCCGGGCAAACTGCCCTGCCGGTCTAGAACCGTGCGCTGACATCGATGCCCCATTCGCGCGGACGCGCCCAGGTGCCCGCGCTGCCGACGGTGCCCGCGAAGAGGCCGTTGAGCTGATAGGCAGTGTTCTCGATGTTCTTCACGAAGGCGCGTACCTGATACTTGCCGCCGGAAAATTCGTAGGCAGCCGAAAGGTTGGTCACCGTGTACGAACCCTGCTCGTCTTCCTTGTCGTTGAACAGACGGAAGTTGTAGGCCGACGAGAAGAAGGTCTCCGCCCGCAGCAAGATGTTGTTGTCTCCTACGGGGATGGAATACTCGAGGCCCGCGTTGACGGTGAACTTGGGTGCGCTGGGTAGCGGCAAGCCTTTGAGATCACGCAGGATATTCGGTCGGGAGTCGAAGCTCGAGAACTTCTTTATGTCGGTATGGAGAAACGAGAACGCGAGGTTCGTGGTCAGCCGGCGCGAGGGCCGCAGCACCGCCTCGATTTCGCCGCCGGTTACGGTTGCCCGGTCAACATTCTCGATCAGCGGAACGGTCGCAGAGATGAACGAGAGCACCTGCAGACCGACATAGTTATAGTGGAATGCCGATGCATTGAGCGTCAGCGTCTTGTCCGACGTGGTCGATTTGATGCCGGCCTCGAACGCGCGGACTTTTTTGGCCCGAACTCGTCGCCGCAGACCGAAAGGTTCACGCCGCCGTCCTTGAAGCCGGTCTGGTACTGGCCATAGACAAGCACGCGATCCGAGACATCGGCCTCGCCGCGCACCTTGTAGTCGAACCGGTCGTAGCGCTGCTTGGTCACTTGCGCCGTGCAGCTGACCAGTGACAACGGCGCGCCATCAACGAGGAGGTTGTTCTCGCCGCTTTGCACAAAAGTCTTGCGATCGAAAGTCTGGCGCAAGCCGACGTTGAGCCTGAGCGACGGCGTGAACGAGTAGGTCAAGTCCGCAAAGCCGGCATACGCCTCAGTCTTCGCCGTCATCGCCGAGCGCAGGCCGGTGTAAAGCGTGTTGGGCGAGCCGGTAAACGGCGCAAAGCCCGCGCCGAAGACGGCCTGGATCAGCGGACTGGGGAAATACGCGGGCGAAACCGCATCCGCATCCTCATGGAAATAGAACAGGCCCGCGACGTACTTCAGGCCGCCGGCCTGGCCGGAGAAATTGAACTCCTGGCTGATCGACTTTGACCCTTGCGAGCGCGCCT
Organism: Novosphingobium sp. FW305-C-111; assembly: GCF_058783565.1. Taxonomy (NCBI): domain Bacteria; kingdom Pseudomonadati; phylum Pseudomonadota; class Alphaproteobacteria; order Sphingomonadales; family Sphingomonadaceae; genus Novosphingobium; species Novosphingobium sp. FW305-C-111. The sequence continues at coordinate 5,065 of NZ_JBYSYP010000017.1, read as the reverse complement.
CCCCGGTCGGCGAGCCTACGGTGACGATCCCGAGCGAGGTGCCATCTGCATCGTAGACGAAGGGACCATAGCGATGCTTGATGAAGCCAGTGATCGACCGGACGGAAATCGCATCGGACGCATCGTATTGCGCGTCAAGCGTGGCACCGGCCGTCCAGAACTTGGCGGTGCTGGGCGTTTCCCCAGCCGTGCGCCAGTTGCCCGTATCGATGGCGACACTGCCGGCAGGCAGGAACCCTGCCGCGACAAGACCATCGATCAGCGGGTTTGTGCCGCGGAAGATCGACTGGACCGGCGTATCCCCGCTGCCGTGCTGGTAATAACCGCTGAGATCGACCGTGACATCATTGCTGGGCGCGTAGCGAATGGCCCCCTTGAGTCCCCACTTCTCGAAGCCCATCTGGCGCGTCTTGAGGAACGAGTTGTAATAGTAGCCGTCGTCCCGGTTGTAGTAGCCGGACACGCGGGCCATCAGGGTGTCGCCCGAAAGTGGCCCTGACACGTAGGCATTGCCGCGCACCGCATTGAACGATCCGGTGCCGAGCGATGCGCCCGCTTCCAGCGTCGGCGTGGGCTTCTTCGTGATGAAGTTGATCGTGCCGCCGGTGGCGTTGCGCCCATAGAGCGTACCTTGCGGGCCGCGCAGCACTTCCACCCGCTCCAGATCGACGATAGGCACATCTGCCTCGGTTGAGGCGGGCTGGAACACCCCATCGATGTGCAGTGCGATGTTTGGCTCGGCCAGACCCGTCTGGACCTGCAGGCCAACGCCGCGAATGGTGATCTGGATGGCACCATTCGTTTCCTGGTAATTCAGACCGGGAACCGCGCGCGTGACATCCCCGATGTTCATCACTGCGCGGGATGAGAGGTCTTCGCCCGACACCGCCGAAATCGCCATCGGGACAGACTGGAGAGACTGCGCGCTCTTCTGCGCCGTCACGATAATCTCGCGGGGATCCTCTGCGCTTGCATCTGCTGCAGCAGCATCCTCGGCGAAGGCCGGCGCAGCACCGGCTGCAGCGGCAAGAACAATAGCAGGGATGATGCTCTCAAACTTGATTTTCATAACTCCCCCTCCGCAATCTTTGTCTTTTTAAAGTCCTATTTGTGGCGCGCGGCCATTCACGCACCGTGGCGCAGCAGCCGCCCGGGATGCGCACCGGTTGTCGTCCCGTCCTCAAACGTCACCGCGCCATTGACGATAGTGTAGCGGTAGCCCTCCGATTTCTGCACGCGGCGCCAGTCTCCGCCGGGCAGGTCGTGCAAGGTGAGATACGTATCCTCCGGCGTACGCTTGAGCTTGTGCAGATCGTAGACCACGATGTCTGCCGCATTGCCTTCGACCAGCGTACCGCGATCCTTGAAGCCCGCGACCCTCGTCGGGAGTCCGCTCAGCGCCTCGTGCGCTTCTTCCAGCGTCAGCACGCCAGCATCGCGGACCAGCCAGGTCAGGAAGTCGGTGGTGTAGGTGCCGCCAATGAAGTACTTGGTATGCGCACCGCCATCCGAAATGCCCGGCATGATAACGCCCGACTTGATCATCTCCGCGGTGTATTCGGCGCTTGGCGCCCGAACGAACGGCGACATGAATTCGGCCAGCAGCTCGGATTCATCGGCAATCTGGATAAAGGCCTCAAGCGGCGTGCTGCCCCGCAGCGCCCCGATTTCCGCCATGGTCTTGCCGATCAACGGCGTCAGCTGTGCATTGCCGCCGTCACCGGTCAGCCGATAGACATCGATCGGCGCCCCCTGAGAGCCGAGAATGTCGATATAGGCGGAATCGGCCAGCATGGCCGCCCGGATCTCCGGATTGCGGATATTCGCAAGTCGCTCGGACGGAGTCCCCATCAGCGCCGACTTCCACGAGGGGGCGAGATCGAAACCGTTCCAGGTGGTCAAGTCGAACTGCTGCCAGTTGCGATTGGTCTCGCCCTGTCCGTAGATTTCAAGGCCGCGCTGCTGGCACGCCTTCAGCCATTCGATCGGCGTGCGGTGCAGTTCTGGCAGTCCGTTTGTGGCGGCGATGATGTTGTGGATGATCGGCCGGCCGGAAATCTCCGCCAGCCGCTCTTCCCAATCGAACACGCGCTGATTGAGGAAGGACTGAGCCAGATTCTCCTTGCCGATCGGGGCATAGGTCAGCTGGATCACGCCTTCACCGCGCTCCTTGAGCACTTCGGCAAAGGCGTAGCCTTCCTCGTCGGTCATGATGTCGGTCACCATCGGCGTGCCGTCATAGTCCGGTTGCACCGAGTTCTCGCCCAGTCGCTGCACTGACCAGCCGACCGCCCCGTGATCCATCGCCTCGTGGATCAAGCCCTGGATCTTCTTCAGTTCCTCCGGGTTGGGCCGACGTGATTTGGCTTCCTGCAGCCCCATCGCCCAGATCATGATCGGCGTGAGCGGAGCAAAAGTGAGGACATTGACGCCCTTGGGCGTGCGCTCGACGCTGTCGAGGAATTCGGGGAACGTCTCCCAGTCCCACGGCATGCCCTGCCGCATCGCTTCCATGTCGATCTGCTCGTTGCGGGTCATTGCGAGCATCGAACGTTCGCGGTCCTCCTTTCGGCAAGGGGCGAAGCCGAAACCGCAATTGCCGATGACGACCGAGGTAACCCCGTGCCAGCCAGAGATGGTGCAATAGGGATCCCAGAACAGTTGCGCGTCATAGTGTGTGTGAAGATCGATGAACCCCGGCGCGACGATCAGCCCGGTCGCGTCGATGTCGCGGTCGGCACTGTCCGCTGAAAGGTCGCCGATCCTTGCAACCTTGCCGCCAGTGATCGCGACGTCCGCAACACGGCGTTCGGCGCCGGTTCCGTCCACGACAGTGCCGCCTCGGATGATAAGATTGTAGTGAGCCACAGGAATCTCCCCTCGGGCTTTGCCCGATGCAATGCACACACGGCGGGGCCGGGGCGAGACACGCCCGACATCAACCGTCATTTCAAATCTTGTTCGAAGTTGTCTGAAGGGCAGGCCAAGTTGCTACAGCGGCCCAGCTCTTCTGATTGCGAGAATTCAGCCTTCGCCGCAGTATCGCCGCGGTACGATCGGATCGCGCATTCGGGGTCGGTTTGCCCTTCAGTCTCTCCACCGAGTCGCTTTTTGTTTTTTGCATGCTAGGCACGCAGTCCCGCATCCATCAATGCATTTTGATTGCCATATAAACCGTATTAGGTTCGGCAATCGCGGCGAAGCGCCAATTTCTGCGAATTTTCGCGCGCATAGGTCGTGTTATGAGTTTGTTTCTGGAAATGGTCCGGCTAGGCTCGATGGTCTGGTTGTCGGCTGCTGGACAGTGCGAATAGGGCAGGCTACCCGCCCTGAACGCGGCAACGTTCGCTGCGAAAGGAGCATGTGTTGCGGAACATCAAGCTCGATGAAACGGATTGGAAAATCATCGAAGCACTTCAGGAAAATGCCCGCCTGAAGAACAACGAGATTGCCCGGCGCATCGGGATATCAGAGGCATCGGTCGGCAATCGCATTCGCGCGATGGAAGAGCAGGAGGCTCTCCGGATCGTCCTTCAGCGCAACCTGGGGCCCGAGTATCTGAGCGTCCTCTTGTACATCAATATTGTGGCGAAGGACATCAAGTCGGTCGCTGCAAAGCTCTACGAAATGGAGGAAGCCCTCGCGGTTGTCATCACCATGGGCGACCCCGATCTCATCGTTCATGTCTGCGTGAAAGATGTCGTAGAGCTTCAGCATTTGATCGACACAAAGTTTTCCCAGTTCGAAGGGTTGTTCTTCAAAGACATGTCCATCTCCACCGAACTCTTGAAGTTCGACAACCGGCATCGTTCGGAAGGAGATGACCTGTGAAGCACGATGATCTCAACGAACAGATCTTCGCGATCCTGAGCAGAAACGCGCGGACCAGCAACCGCGAGGTCGCCGAGGCATTGGGCATATCCGAAACCGCGGTGCGCAAGCGGCTGACCGCGCTTGAACGCGATCGCTCGGCGAAATTCACCGCGCTTGTTCATGTAGCGGCCGCGAACATATCGGCCTCGGCGTTTGTGCGCCTGCAGACCGAACCGGCCCGCACCCGCGAGATTGCCGCCGCCTTGCGCGACAATACCGCGATTTCCTATGTCGCGCTGGTCACTGGGCGCTTCAATATCGCCGTCCTCGTCAATGCCGCGGATCGGCAAGCTCTCGTCCGGCTTATCCAGAAGTCCATCCGCACCCTGCCAGGCATTCACGATATCGAGGTCGTGGAAACGGTTGCCGTCGGAGGGATGCGACTGGACGTGACGTTCATTCGCGACTGATTTGTCGGGTCGACGTCGTTTTTCAACAAGCCGCGTTCAAGGCCACCAGATCCAAAAACGCATCGCGCAACTGGCCGATCAGGGTGCGCTGAGCAACCCCCGACCGACCCTTCAAGCTCACATCTTCGCGGATCTGCCATAGGCCAGCTTCGCGGGCAGCCTGATGGTTATATCTGTGCCAAAGCCCTCAGCGCTTTCCACACCCAATCTGCCGCCGATCGATAGCATCCGTTCGCGCATGCCGATCACACCGAAATGGCCGTGCGGACTGCCCTTCTCGAGCACCTCGCTCGGCATGCCGATGCCGTTGTCGCGGACGTGTGCCGAAAATTCCCAGCGCCCATACCGCACGCCAACTTCGATCCGTGAAGCCTTGGAATGGCACGCGGCATTGTTCAATGCCTCGCACAGGACAGCCAGCACGTCGTCGAGCAAGCCTTCAATGATCGGACGTGGAGTGCCCTGGATCTCGAGCGGGGCAATCAGATCCTGCGGGTAGATATCGTCGGCGAGAATTCTTGCCAGCTCGGTCAGGAGATCGCGCCGTTTGTGCTGACGCAGGCCGGTAACCCGCTCGCGGCCTTCGACGAGCATTTCCTCTGCGCGTTCCAGTGCAGGGGCGAGTACCGCCTGAACTTCGTGATCATGAGCAAACCGATCTGCAACCGCCTGAAAACGAAGGATGAGGCCCTGGACACCCTGAATCTGTGGATCGGCGTGCAAAAAGGACCCCGTTAGCGGGGTGATCGGCGTCTAAAAGGGACCCCTCATTTCGATGGTTT
>NZ_JBYSYP010000016.1:0-86804 GCF_058783565.1 Novosphingobium sp. FW305-C-111 | reverse complement strand
AAACCATCGAAATGAGGGGTCCCTTTTAGACGCCGATCACCCCGCTAACGGGGTCCTTTTTGCACGCCGATCCACAATAGCGGGCCCCAGCACGCATGTTGGCGAGACTGTCCCAAGGATTGGCGAGGCCCAACGACTTGGCCGTGCCAGGCATGATCTGCATCATGCCCATGGCCCCTGCTGGGCTCATCGCCCAGCCTTTGTAGCCGGATTCCTGGGAAATCACGGCGTCGAGAAGATTGGTGGGAATTCCGAACTCGCAAGCGGTCAATGCCATCGTTGTAAAGTGGGCTGCACGGCGTATCTCAACTTCAGGTTTCAACCACCACGTGGGAGAATAACCGCTGCCAGGGCATGCAGAGCGCAAGTGGGGTTCGGCAGATAGCTCGAAGAATTCTTGTGGATTCTGAGGGTCAGTTCCATCGGTATTTTGCCCCAAGGCTTCAAGATGATGCCGCAATGCAGCGCCAATAGGAAAGGTCGACGCATCCTTGGATTTGTCATTGAGCCCAAAATCGTTGAAGTTTGTCAACGCGGCTTCGCGAGCCTGAACCGACGGCACACAAAGCAGCGTGAGCAGTGCTGCCAATCGAAACTTGGTAAACATCACAATACACCCTTGGCCTGGCGTACTGTTCCGATGGGTTTGCGCAGAGCCAATCAAACAAACCTGCAAGCCGGTGTCAACCAACTCGAAGGCGATCTCGCTGCAGCGAATGCACATGACAGGGCGCTGAGTATGGCTGCCAAATCAGCGTAAGTCTGCGATCCGGCATTAGCGGGCCAACTGGATCGCACCCTGCATTGGCCAGTCCCGCTTATTCAAAACGGCACCGTTTTGGCGCAAGCCAATGGTCAGGACTGGATCCATATCAGCGAAGACCGATCCCGGCATCGCCAGTGGAGGTTTTCCAGTCCGCACAAAATGGCTTTCTCGAATCTTCATTTCGTGTATTTCCGAAACGACGAATCAACGTCGGGGAGATCGCCGTGAACCTTAAGTATGCCTTGGCCCTGCTGGCCGCCGCCTCACCTGCCCTCGCTGTCGCCCAGACCCCAGCCCCGGAGGCAAGCCTCAAGACGAGCGGTGAAGGCAAATATGAAGTCTGGTGCCAGATCACGCCGACTTCGGGCGACGAACAAACCCGCTATCTTGAGCCGGGCCGCGATACGCTTGCCCTCAGCCGCGTCCGCCGTGCGACTTGCAATTACAAGGCAAGCGGCGCCGGACCGGTCACAGTCACGCTGACCGGTGCCGATTGGGCCTGCCCCTTTACCGGTGCGGCCGAAGGCGCCTGCGAGAAGGCGTTCAATCGCAGCTCGTTCGGTAGCTTCGAACTGAAGCGCAAGACGCGCTGAACTTTACCGCCGCGATCAATTCTATTATCGCGGAAACATGGAAACCAAGCCCGCTGTCGCCAAACTGTCCGCCCTGGCCCACGAGGGACGCCTGAGTGCGTTCCGAATGCTGGTCCAAGCGGGCAGTCAGGGCCTGGCCGCCGGAGAAATCGCCCGGCGGCTCGGCATCCCGCCCAACACCTTGTCGGGCAGTCTCAATATCCTCAGCCATGCCGGCCTGATCGACAGCCGGCGCGAGGGCAAGTCGGTGATCTACACCGTCCAGTACGGCAGCGTTACCGATCTGCTCGGGTTCCTGATCGAGGATTGCTGTGCTGCTTCAGCGGAGATCTGCGCTCCGCTCGCCAACATCGCGCTCAAGGCCTGCTGCGAGGAAGAAGCCTGAAGCCGACGGCGCTGGCCACACATGAGAGCCGCAATGACCGAGAATATCTACAACGTCCTGTTTCTGTGCACCGGCAACAGCGCGCGCTCGATTCTGGCCGAGGCACAGATGAACAAGCTCGGCAAGGGCCGGTTCCGAGCCTGGAGTGCCGGCAGCCAACCACGCGGCGAAGTCCATCCGATGGCCCTCTCGTTGCTCGAAGGCATGGGCTACGACACCAGCCACGCCCGCTCGAAAAGCTGGGACGAGTTTGCTGGTCCCGACGCGCCGCAGTTCGATTTCATCTTCACCGTGTGCGACGATGCCGCCGGCGAGACCTGCCCTGTCTGGCCGGGCAAGCCCGTTTCCGCGCACTGGGGCATCGAGGATCCGGCCGCCGTCTCCGGGGAAGACCAGAAGCAGGCCTTCCTCCAGGCACTCCGGTATCTCTCCAACCGTATCAGCCTGTTTCTCGCTCTGCCTCACGGCAGCATCGAGGCGATGGCACTGATCAACCACCTTTCGGAGATCGGCCGCGCGGAAGGCGCGAGCCCGGGAGCCGCGTCATGACCAGCGATATCGTCATCTACCACAACCCCGAATGCGGCACGTCGCGCAATGCGCTGGCGATGATCCGCAATGCGGGGATCGAGCCGCACGTCATCGAGTACCTGAAGACTCCGCCCTCACGCCCGCTGCTCGAGAGCCTGATCGAACGAGCAGGGATCGGCGCTCGCGCCCTGCTGCGCGAGAAGGGAACGCCCTTTGCCGAACTCGGCCTCGATAATCCCGAGCTAAGCGATGCCCAGCTGGTCGATGCGATGATGGAGCTTCCGATCCTGATCAACCGCCCGATCGTCGTCTCCCCGCTCGGGGTGAGGCTGTGCCGTCCTTCCGAGGCAGTCCTCGACCTCATCCCAGCGGCGCAGCAGGCTGCTTTCTCCAAGGAAGACGGCGAACAGGTGATCGATGCCGCCGGCAATCGTGTCAGCGCTTGAGCAAGGAAACCTGCCAATGACCGCACCGGCCAAACGCGAACGCCTCTCGTTCCTCGACCGTTATCTCACTTTGTGGATCTTCCTCGCCATGGCGCTCGGGGTCGGGCTTGGCTCCACCTTTCCCGGTCTGCCCAAGGCGATCGACAGCCTGTCATGGGGAACCACCAACATTCCCATCGCTATTGGCCTCGTACTGATGATGTACCCGCCGCTGGCGCGGGTACGCTACGAGGAGCTGCCGCGCGTGTTCGAGGACAAGCGCGTATTGGCGATCTCGCTCATCCAGAACTGGATCATCGGCCCGGTGCTGATGTTCGCGCTGGCGGTCACCTTCCTCAGCGACAAACCAGAATACATGACCGGTCTGATCCTGATCGGCCTTGCCCGCTGTATTGCGATGGTCATCGTCTGGAACCAGCTCGCCAAGGGCGACAACCAGTATGTCGCCGCGCTGGTCGCGTTCAACTCGATCTTCCAGATCCTGTTCTTCAGCATCTACGCCTGGTTCTTTCTCGCCTTCCTGCCGCCGCTGTTCGGGCTTGAAGGCAGCGTCATCCAGGTCAGCTTCTGGACCATCGCCCAAGCCGTGCTGATCTATCTCGGCATACCGTTCCTCGCCGGGTTCCTGACCCGCAAGTGGCTGACGGCAGCCAAGGGCAATACCTGGTACGAAGGCACCTTCCTGGCGAAGATCGGACCGGTCACGCTGATCGCGCTGCTGTTCACGATCATCGCGATGTTCAGCCTCAAGGGCAACGAGATCGTCACACTGCCGGGCGACACCCTGCGCATTGCCATTCCGCTGACGATCTACTTCGTGATCCAGTTCTCGATCAGCTTCTTCATGGGCAAGCTGATCGAAGCGGACTATCCGCGCACCACCGCCGTTGCCTTCACCGCCGCAGGCAACAATTTCGAGCTTGCCATTGCCGTCGCCATCGCCGCCTTCGGCCTTGCCTCGCCGGTGGCCTTCGCCGCGGTGATCGGTCCGCTGGTCGAGGTTCCGGTGCTGATCCTGCTGGTCAATGTCGCCTTCTGGTTCGGGCGGCGCTGGTTCCCTGCGACCGTGCAGGCGGGGGTATAACGATGACCGAGCCGACCTTCTCACGCCTACGGGTGCTGAGCGAGCCTGATCACCTGCCGGCGCTCAAGCCTGAATACGCCCACCGTCAACCGGCGCTCGGCCTTGGCGAACAAGAGCCGCGCCCCCGCATCCTGCTGCTCTACGGCTCGCTGCGCGAGCGGTCCTATTCGCGTCTCGTCGTCGAGGAAGCGGCTCGCCTGCTGCAATTCTTCGGCTGCGACACCCGGATTTTCGACCCTTCCGACATGCCCTTGCCCGATCAGGTCGCCGGTGATGATCATCCCGCAGTGCATGAACTGCGCGAACACTCGCTGTGGTCAGAAGCTCAGGTCTGGTGCAGCCCGGAGCGCCACGGCCAGATCACTGGGATCATGAAGACCCAGATCGACCATTTGCCCCTGGCGATGAAGGGCCTGCGGCCAACGCAAGGCCGTACACTTGCGGTGATGCAGGTCAGCGCGGGCTCGCAATCGTTCAACTCGGTCAACACCCTGCGGATCCTAGGCCGCTGGATGCGGATGTTCACCATCCCCAACCAGTCGAGCGTCGCCAAGGCCTACGAGGAATTCGACGAGGCTGGCCGGATGAAGCCTTCGAGCTACTACGACCGGATCGTCGACGTCTGCGAGGAACTGGTCCGGTTCACGGTGCTCCTGCGGCCCCACGGTGACCAGTTGGTCGACCGTTATTCCGAGCGGGTCGATGCAGACCGTCCGGTGATCGCCTGTACGCCGATCCTGGCGTCAATCGCTGCGTCAGGCGACGTTTCTGCCTGACGGCGCGAGGGTATGAGCCATCGGCCCGTCCACTCCCGCGTTTCACCTTTTTCTAGCTTGAGGTTCCGCAATGTCCGACCGCCCCTTTAGCGTCTTGGTCCTCTGCACCGGAAATTCCGCGCGTTCGATCCTGGGCGAGGCAATCCTCGGCTTGCTCGGCGCAGGGCGCCTCGTTGCCTATAGTGCTGGAAGCAAGCCAAAGGGCGTTCCCCATCCGGGAGCACTTCGCCTGCTGGCCCGCAAGGGTATCGATACCGCTCCCTTCCGCTCGAAGAGCTGGCACGAATTCACCGGAGCAGATGCGCCGCCGATCGATCTGGCCATCACCGTCTGCGGTAATGCTGCAGGCGAAGCCTGCCCGGTTTTCATGGGCGCGCCGCTCAAGGCGCACTGGGGCTTGCCCGATCCCGCCGACGTCGAAGGCAACGAGGCTGAAGTCGACGCCGCCTTCGAACAGACCTGGTGCTGGCTCGAAATGCGCGTTCGCGCTTTGCTCGAACTGCCGTTTGAGGCGATGGACCGGCATGTGCTCACGAGCGAGCTCAGCCGTATAGGAATGATGGAAGGCGCCGCCTGACAAGCAGGGCGGATGACTCTCGCAGGGCCAGGATGGTAATACAGTTGAGCGCCAATTGGAGTGAAGGAGACCCGGCGACCGGAAAGGCTGCGGGGTCTCCTTCGTTCACTTGGATTTGGCGATCCTCGTCACCGTCCCTGCCTTGCCGTCCCAGTCGATCTCGAAGTCGACTTTGTCGCCGACCTTGATGCCGGAGAGCTGTTCCGGCTTCGCAGCAAACCCCATCGTCATGGCAGGCCAGCCGAGGCCGCTCATCGCCCCGTGATCGAGCGTGATCGTGCCCTTGGCGGCGTCGATCGCGGTGACTGTACCGGCCGCCATGCCGTGCTTCATGGCACCGGCCATTGGCATGTTCGCCATCTTGCCGGACATCATGCTGGCGCTCGGCGCGGGTTCTGGAACTTCGGCCTTCTTCTGGCAGGCGGTCAGAGAGGTCACGAGCGCCAAGCTGGATGCAATGATCAGGGTCTTCTTCACTTCACTTCTCCTTCGGATTGAACTTGGGATTGGGAACGGCGGCGCATCAAGAGGTAGGCCGCCGGGATGACGAGCATCGAGAACAGCGGCGCGGTGAGCATGCCCCCGACCATGGGCGCGGCGATCCGGCTCATGACCTCCGAACCGGCGCCGCTGCCCATGAGCACCGGGAGCAGACCGGCGAGGATCACCGCGACGGTCATAGCCTTGGGTCGTACGCGCAGCAGCGCGCCTTCGCGCACGGCATTGATGACATCGCCGTCAGTTTGCGCTTCCAATGCCTGCTTGAGGTAGATCAGCATCACCACGCCGAACTCGGCGGCGACGCCGGCGAGCGCGATAAACCCGACCGCGGTGGCGACCGACTGGTTGTAGCCCAGCCACCAGAGCAGCCACAGACCGCCGGTGAGCGCGAACGGCAGCGTGCCCATGATCAGCAGCGCCTCGTCCCAGCGGCGGAAGGTGAGGTAGAGTAGCACAAAGATGATCGCCAACGTCACCGGGATCACCAGCTTCATCCGTTCCTTGGCGCGCACCAGGAACTCGTACTGGCCGGTATAGGAAATGCTGACGCCGGGCGGGAGGGCGACATTGGTGGTGATCGCTTTATTGATGTCACCGACCAATGTCTGCATGTCGCTGCCGCGTCCATCGACGTAGATCCATGTAACGGGCCGGCCGTTCTCGCTTCTAAACATCGGCGGGCCGTCGCTGATGCGGACGCTGGCGACGGTGCCCAGTGTGATCTGTTGGCGCGAGGGGGTCAGGATCGGCAGGGCAGCCAGCTTATCGACGCTATCGCGCAGCTCGCGCGGGTAGCGCACGCTGATCGGATAGCGCGCCAGCCCTTCGACCGTTTGACCGACTGATTCGCCGCCGATCATGCCTGAGACCACCGCCTGAACGTCGGCGACATTTAGGCCGTAACGACCTGCGGCGGCGCGGTTGACATCGACGTCGATATAGCGACCGCCGGTGAGCCGTTCGGCGATGGCGGACGAGACGCCGGGGACGGCTTTCACTACGCCCTCGATTTGCTTGGCAGTGCGGTCGATCTCGGCAAGGTTCGCGCCCGCGACCTTGATTCCGATCGGACTCTTGATCCCGGTCGCCAGCATGTCGATACGGTTGCGGATCGGCGGTATCCAGAAATTGGCAAGGCCAGGCACCTTCACCCTGGCATCCAGTTCATCGCGCAGCTTTTCGGGGGTCATACCGGGACGCCACTGGTCGCGCGGTTTGAACCGGATCGTGGTCTCGAACATTTCGAGCGGTGCGGGATCGGTCGCGCTGTCGGCGCGGCCGGCCTTGCCGAACACGCTCTCGACTTCGGGCACGGTCTTGATCATGCGGTCGGTCTGCTGGAGTAGACGGCCCGCCTCGGCCGCCGAAAGCCCTGGCAGTGCCGAGGGCATGTAGAGCAGATCGCCCTCGTTCATCTGCGGCAGAAATTCGCCTCCGATTTGGCTGACCGGCCACAGGCTGCTGGCGAACACCAGCCCGGCGACCAGCAGGGTTTGTTTCGGCCGCACCAGCACCCAGTCGATCAATGGGCGATAGAGGCGCGTGAGCCAGCGGTTAAGCGGGTTAGCCTCCTCGCTCGGTATCCTGCCTTTGATCAGCAGCCCCATCAGTACAGGGATCAGCGTTATCGAGAGGAAGGCGGCGGCCGCCATCGCATAGGTCTTCGTGAAGGCCAACGGCGCGAACAGGCGGCCTTCCTGTCCTTGCAGTGTGAAGATCGGCAGGAACGAGAAGGTGATGATCAGGAGGCTGAGGAACAGGGCGGGGCCGACCTCGGCAGCCGCTGCGGTGATGAGCTTCCAACGAGTGCCCGGATCGGGCTCGCTGTCCTCGTGATCGTGTCGCCAGCGCTCGAGATGCTTGTGGGCGTTCTCGATCATGACGACGGCCGCATCGACCATCGCGCCGATGGCGATCGCAATCCCGCCCAAGGACAGGATGTTGGCGTTGAGCCCCTGCACGCGCATGACGATGAAGGCGATCAGGATGCCGAGCGGAAGGGTCAGGATTGCGACCAAGGCCGATCGCGCGTGCCACAGGAACAGCGCGCAGACGAGGGCGACGATCAGGAACTCTTCGAACAACTTGCCCGTAAGATTCTCTACCGCGCGGTCGATCAGGCCGGAACGGTCATAGGTGGTGACCAGTTCGACGCCGGGGGGCAGGCTCTTCTGGAGTTCGTCGAGCTTGCCGCGCAACCCTTCGATCACCGCGCGGGCATTCTGACCCTGGCGCATGACGATGACACCGCCGGCGACTTCGCCCTCACCGTTGAGTTCGGCAATCCCGCGCCGCATTTCAGGGCCGAGCTGGACCGTGGCGACATCGCCCAGTGTTACAGGCACGCCGCCGGCTGCAGTGCGGATCGGCACGGCGCGAAAGTCGTCGAGCGATTTGAGATAGCCACTGGCGCGCACGGTATATTCGGCGCCCGCCATCTCGACGCTCGATCCGCCGGTTTCCTGGTTTGCGCGCTTGAGCGCCTCGGCGACATCCTCGCCGGTGACCCCATAGGCCGCGAGCTTTGCCGGATCGACGACGACCTGGTATTCCCTGACCATGCCGCCGATGCTGGCGACTTCGGCGACGCCGGGCACGGTTTTGAGTTCATAACGCAGGAACCAGTCCTGTAAGGACCGCAATTGCGCCAGATCGTGCCGCCCGGTCTTGTCGACCAGCGCGTATTCATAGATCCATCCCACTCCGGTGGCATCGGGACCTAGCGAAGATCTCGCCCCTTCGGGCAGGCGGCTCTGCACCTGGCTCAGGTATTCGAGCACCCGGCTGCGCGCCCAGTAAAGATCGGTGCCGTCGTCGAACAGGACGTAGACGAAGCTGTCGCCGGTGAACGAATAGCCGCGCACCACCCGCGCACCGGGGACCGAGAGCATGGTCGAGGCGACCGGCGTAGTGACCTGGTTCTCGACAATCTGCGGCGCCTGTCCCGGCCACGAGGTGCGGATGATGACCTGCACGTCCGACAGGTCGGGCAGGGCATCGACCGGCGTAGTCCGCACCGCCGCGACGCCGATCGCGGTGAGCACCAGCGCGGCTGCGATGACCAGATTGCGTGCCCGAACCGAGGCGCGGATGATCGCGGCAATCACTTGTCACCCCCGATCGGGCGTGCCGCGACGCCGGTCAGGCTCGCTTCGGAATCGAGCAGGAACTGGCCCGAGGCGACGACTTTCTCACGTGCGGCCAATCCGGCAAGCACTTCGGTCTTGCCGCCGCCCTCCCGCCCGGTGCGGATCTCGGCCGGACGGTAGCGGCCATCGGGCAGTGCGAGCATGACCAGCGTCCGCGCGCCAGTGCGGATCACCGCTTCGCTCGGCACCAATAGCGCAGGCTTGCCGTCGCTGGCAAAGGCGACCTGAGCAAACATGCCGGGGCGCAAGCGTCCGCTACGATTTGCGAGTTCGGTGCGCACGGTTAGCGTGCGGCTGTCGGCCTGCGCGGTCGGTAGGACTGCGGTAACTCGTCCGGCGAAGCTTTCACCGGGGAAGGCAGCAAGCGTGGCGCTTGCGCTCTGCCCAATGCGCACCAGCCCGGCCTGCGCTTCGGGCACAGCGGCGTTGAGCCAGACCGTGCCGATGCCGCTGACCTGCGCAAGGCCCTGCCCCGCTGCGAGCGTCATGCCCGTGCGCACGTCGAGCGTCTGGATCACGCCCGCGATGGGCGAGCGGATCGTCACCGTGCCATTGGTCCGGCCTGAGCGCTCGACTTCACTGATCAGCGCGTCGGACATGCCCATCAGCCGCAGCCGCTGGCGCGCGGCGGCGGTGAGATCAGGCCTACCGAGCCGTTTCACCGCAAGGAACTCGCCTTGCGCGCCGCCCCATTCGGGCAGTTGCAGATCGGCGATGGGAGCACCCGCGCCAATCACATCTCCCGGCGCGCGCGCATAGACTCTGCTGACGAAACCGCCCGAGCGCGCCTGGACAATCGCCACGTCGCGCTGGTTGAAGTCGATGGCACCGGTGACCGTGAGGCCCGAGGGCAACGAGCCCATCTCCGCCGCTACCACACGCATCCCGAGGCTCTGTTTCGCGGCTGCATCCACGCTCACGCCTGGCCCGGTGTCCGGCGCAGCCTCGGCGTATTTGGGGATCGTCTTCATCCCCATCGACGAGAGCGAATTGGGATTGTCGTAGTGCTCGGCCGGCACCATCGGGTCGTACCAGTAGAGCACCTTGCGCCCCGCAGGTTCCGACCCGGCTACCGTTGCAGGCGTACCGCCTCGCTGCCCCAGCCAGTAACCTCCGCCGCCTGCAACCAAGGCCAGAGCCAGCGCACCTGCGCCCCAGCGCGCAGCATTCTTCCTGTCCAGCGTCATGGCCGAACTCCTCCATAGGTAAAATTGATCCGCACTGCGTCACGCGCGACATCCGCTTCGCGCGACAGCGCATCGACTTCGGCTTCGGCGAGGGCGAGCGACGACAGCAGCGCGCTGCCGAGATCGAGCTTGCCCGCCGCGTAGCTCGCCATGTCGAGCTCGGCCCGGCGCTTGGCGAGCGGCACCAGCACCTTTCGGGCGTTTTCGAGCCTGGCCATGTGCATCTCGTGATCGGCGAGATCGCCCTCGAGTGATGCCAGAACTTCGCGTTCAGCAGCGGTGCGCGTCAGCCGCGCCTGCGTCTCGCCGCTGAGGCTCGCCGCGATCTTCGGATCTTGCCGTCGCTTGGTGAAGAACGGCAGGTCGATGCTCACCCCCACCGAGACCATGTCGCCATAGGCGGGATCGCGGCGACCGTAGCTCGCGCTAACCCGCCAGTCCGGGTGCTTGTCAGCGCGCGCAAGGCCGGTGTCGGCTTCTGCGCCGCTGACGGCGGCATCGAGAGCCTTGAGGCGCGGCAGCAGCGGAATGCCCGCGATCAGGCTTGCCTTGTCCATTTCCGGCATCGGCGGATCGCCCACGACATCGGCATCGGGATCGCCTGTGAAGCGGGCCAACCGCGCCTTCGCCCGGACAACGTCGGCAGCAAGTTCGCTGCGCCGGTCATTGATGGCGGCACGTAACTGCTCTGGTTCGAGCGCAGCGGCCGGACGCGCAGAACCCGATGCGAGACGGGCCGAAACGGTCGATTGAAGTTCGCCCAGGGTCATGTCGAGCAGTTGCAACTGCGCCAGTCGCCGCTTGGCGTAGTAGAGATCGATCCACGCCAGTGCCGTCTCGAGCCGGACATTCTGAGTTTCGACCGCCAACTCGCCCTCGGCCATGCCGATGTCGGCAGCAGCGCGGGTGCGCTGCGCGCTGCGCTTGGCGGGATTGGGAAACGGCTGTTCGACCCCGATCCGCGTCATCGTCATGCTTTCGCGCGTGAAGCTGAACGCGGGCGGGCCGGAAACGGGAAAGTTGTCGAGGCCCACATTGAGCGTGGGATCGGGCAGGCGGCCCGCGGCGATGGCGGCCGAGCGTCTGGCCTCGACGCCTGCTGCGCCCGCCTGGATCGACGGCGCATCGCGCGTGGCACGCTCGATCGCTGCATCGAAGGTCAGTGGCTCGGCCAGCGCCGCACCGGGCACCGCCGCAAGCAGCGGCACGAGAATAATCAATCGCATGGGAATCTCCCGTTCGGAGATCACCAGGCCGATGCTCGATGAAGGCCCTGGACTGACGCGACGCCGGCGAAGGGGGCAACTCCGCCGGCGCCGCGCGCCCGGCCGTGTTTATTATCGGCTATCGGCCAGGCAATCGCCTTAGCCGGCCGACGGCGCCCGGACCTTGCCGGACATGTCCATCATGCAGCCGGACGCATCCGCCTTCATCATCGAGCAGTCGCAATTGGCCATCGTGGACCCGCTGTCCATTACCCAGACGCGCGTGCGCGAAGGCACGGTCGACTTGGGTCCGAACGAAGGCTGGCTGCGCCATTCCCAATGACCGCCTGCTGGCTCATGGGCGGAAGCAACAGATGCGGTGGCGAGGGCCGCCACGGCAGCGGCGAGCGTGATAATCGTCTTCATGGAAATAGTCCTTGGTTGAACTTGAAGGAGGCGCGCGGGCGAGCAGACATGCTCGAGGTGCGCCATGAAGTTCAGCCAAGGGTTGCGGGTGGTTCGGGTTCTGGGCCAATGTCGCGGCCGATCAGCGCGGCGACAGGCATTTGCGGTGGAGACGCCGCACGGAACTGCGGCGCGGCAGCGAAACCGAGCGGCGGGATCAGTGCCAGAGGCACCGCACAACCCATCTTTGCGATGCAATCGGGGGTCATGCCCTGGCAAGGCTTCTCGGGCTGTTGCTGCTGCTTGGCGAGGCCCATCATCTGCGCGCAATCGGCGCTCATCTGCCCGGCAGACGTGGACACCTGCTCGACTTTTACAACCGGCATGATGTGCGCGAACGCGGCCTCCTGGCCCAAAAGGCCAAGCAGTGCTCCTGCAAGCAGCAGCAGGGAGAACAAGCGTTTCACAAGGTGCTCCATAGCACATTACATCTACGCAAAGTCAATAATCGGTCATTTCTGGTGCCGACTGGAGTCTTGGCGCGAGAGCATCGATGATCTTGCAATCGGCGATCGTATCGCGGCTGCAACTGTCGAGCACTTGGCCGAGTTCGAGGCGCAAAGCGGACAGATCGGCAATCTTGCGATCGACCTCCGCCAGATGTGTACGGGCGATACCATCCACCGCCTCGCACGACCGGGTTCGATCATCCGCGAGCGTGAGCAACTCGCGCACGGCTTCCAGCGAGAAGCCGAGATCACGGGCGCGGCGGATGAACGACAGCCGGGCCAAATGCTCGCTGCCGTAGCTACGGTAATTGGCCGACGATCGTGCTGGAGAGGGCAACAGTCCAACCTTCTCATAATAGCGGACCGTCTCGACTTTCGTCGCAGTCGCGGCAGCGAGTTCGCCAATTTTCATTCCTTGACCCTGTAGTTGCTACAGGGTGTATATAGTATGCCGACTCGGAAAACCAAGGGAGAGGCGGAGCCATGTCGGACAGCTGTTGCGCCAACGCCTGTGGCAGCAAGGAAACGCTCAACGATGCGCGCTGGCGGCGGATTCTCTGGATCGCGCTCGGGCTCAACGCCGCGATGTTCGTGGTCGAAGGGGTGGCCGGTTTCCTTGCCGGTTCGCGCGCCCTGCAAGGCGACGCCCTCGATTTCCTCGGAGACTCCGCCAACTATGCGATCAGTCTCGGCGTTGCCGGACTGGCCCTCTCCTGGCGTGCCCGCGCGGCACTCGTAAAGGGCCTGACCATCCTGCTGTTCGGGTTCGCCGTTCTGGGTTCGGCCCTATGGGGGCTAATTCATGGAAGCCATCCGGAGCCCTATGCGATGGGCGCGGTCGGGGTGCTGGCGCTCGCGGTCAACCTCGGGGTTGCGCTGATGCTCTATCGCTACCGCACTGGTGATGCGAACATGCGCTCCGTGTGGATCTGTTCACGCAACGATGCGATCAACAATTGTCTTGTAATTGGAGCTGGTCTCGCTGTGCTTTGGACCGGCAGCCGACTTCCCGATATCTTCGTCGCACTCATCATGGCTGGCCTCGGGATCAGTGGAGGCCTGCAAATCGTACGGCATGCGCGCGCCGATATGCGAACGGCGATTGCATGACTTGCAGCCGATCGTTGAGCCGGCGCTTGCCGAAATTGGGACTTGCTGCTAGCCGCAAAGCCATGCGGTCGCCGCTTGTTTCTTTTCTGCTGTTGTTTGCCGTATTGTTCGGCAGTCTCGCTGCGCCCGAAACATCACATGCCGAACAGGTATTTCCTGACCACGCTGTAGCGCTCTATTCGGCGGACAGCCACGTGGATGCTGTGGGCGGCGAGAACCATTCGCAGAATGGCGGCGTTCCCTGTCACGCGCTGGTTCATCATCATTGCAGCCTTGCGGTACCAGTCGATGCGGATGTTGTGTCACTGGCGTCCATGCGTTCGGGCCAGGCGCTGAACCCTATCGTTGTCCGCCCTCTGGTTTCGCTCGCGTCCGCTCCGCCTACCGAGCCCCCTGCAGCCTGAGATCCCCAACCTGTGCCCGCGCTGGCGCCTTGTCTGGTGATTTTCAGGATGCAACTTCATGCAAAAGACTCTGTCGGGCGCGTTTGCGCCCCGGGCGCGACATAGCGCCAGGCCGAATTCGGCCCCATTGACCGCTGGCGGCCATGCCGCCCCTGCTACCCGCCCTTCAGCAGGGGCCGCTTGAGATGCGGCGGTATGTACTGATGGCCGTGCTGCTCGCTTCGAGCGGGCAGCACGTGCTTGCGCAGGCCCCCGCCGACAAAGCCCCGGAGACGGCTGTCACTCCGGCGCCCGCCTCCACGTTCACGCTGGAACAGGCGCTGACCGCGGCCGGCGCCGCCTCCCCCAGCCTGGATGCGGCCGCCGCCGAGCTTCGTGCCGCCGAGGCCGGGCGAAAAGTGGCAGGACTGCGGCCGAACCCGGAAGTTCAGGTTCAGGTCGAGAATGTCGGCGGCACCGGCGAATTCAAGGGAACGCAGAGCGCCGAAACCACGACTGCACTGGCCCTGCCGATCGAACTCGGCGGTAAGCGTTCGGCGCGCATTGCGGTTGCCGATGCCCAGACCGGCAGGACGCGCATCGAGGCGGCGATTGCTGCGGCGGATCTCAAGCTGCGGGTGACGGAGGCCTATCTGGCCGCCATCGCGGCAGAACGCCGCGTCGAAATCGCCCAGCAGGAGGCGGACTTCGCCGCGGTCGGTTTCCGGGCCGCGAGTGCGCGCGTCACTGCTGGCGCCGCCTCGCCTATCGAGCAACAGCGCGCCGACGTGCTGCGCATCAACGCCGATGTCGCGCTCGAAAAATTCAAGCGCGAAGCCGGCGTTGCCCGTGCCAATCTCGCTCGCCTGATCGGCCGGCCGGTTACCGGGCCGCTGGACCGCAGCTGGTTCGAGCGCGTCGATGATTATGGTCCGGCCATGCCGGTCAGCGCGGAAGGCACCCTCGCGTTTGCGGCAGCGGCGGGAGACCTTTCGATTGCCTCTGCACAGGTCAGGCTCGCCCGGTCGCAGCGGGTGCCTGACATCACCCTGAGCGCCGGTGCCCGAAGACTATCGGCATCGAACGACACTGCCGCAATTTTCGGGGTCTCGATTCCGTTTCCGCTGTTCAATGGCGGCAAGGCGGCGCTCGATCAGGCGACGGCGCTAGAATCCGCATCCGAAGCCCGGGGCCGTCTCGTACTCGTCGAAACCGAACAGGAGATCGCGTCGGCGCAGGCCGAGGTGGCAAATGCTGCGGCGAGTGCCAAAGCAGCTGGTGGACCCGGTCTTGCCGCGGCCTTCGAAGCCGCCCGCATCGCGGCGATTGGTTACGCCAACGGCAAGTTCGGCCAGCTCGACCTGATCGAGGCGCAGCGCACTCTTGCCGAGACCCGTTCAGCCTATGTGGATGCGCTGGTGGCCTACCGCAGCGCCCAGGCCAGACTGGCTCGTCTGGTGGAACCTGCTCCGGACCTGCGAGCCGGGCAATGACGCCGCCCCCTTTCATTTCCGACGATCGCGGAGCGCCGTGTCCGGCGCCGCTCGTCCTGAAGCATCTGGAGAATTCCAATGAATTTTGAAGACAAACGCCTTGTCGCCGGGGTCGCCGGCGCGCTCATCCTTGCTGCCGGCGGCGGATTTATGGTCGCCCGGTGGACCGGGGAAACCGCCGCTTCGACAGAACAGCCAGCCAAGGGCGAAGCCGAAGCGCCGCACGGCATGCTGACCTTGTCGGCCGAGGCCATCGGCAACGCGGGCATTGGCGTGGAGGAAATTCGCGTCGGTGGCCTCGGGTCGGAAATCGTCGGTCAGGGGATGGTCGTGCCGTCGCCAACCGGCGAGGCACTGGTGACCGCTCGGGCCGGCGGCGCGGTCACGCGCGTGTTCAAACGACTTGGCGATCCGGTGTCGGCAGGCGAGCCGTTGGCGATCGTCGAGAGCCGGGATGCCGGCCAGATCGCCGCCGAACGCACGGCCGCAGCGGCGCGCGCGAGGCTGGCCCAACAGAACCTCGCCAGGGAAAGGTATCTTTACGAGCAGAAGGTCACGGCGCGCGCCGAATATGAAGCCGCGCAGGCCGAAGCCGCCGCAGCTGCTGCCGAAGCGCGGCGCGCCCAGGCTGCCGCGGGCGCGGCCAACGTCACCAGTGATGGTCGCGGCACTGTGGTCGCCAGTCCGATTTCCGGCAAGGTCACGGCTGCGACAATCGTGCTCGGCGCATATGTGCAGCCGGAGGCCGAGCTGTTCCGCGTTGCCGATCCGCGCCGGATACAGGTGGAAGTAGCGGTCGGTCCATCTGATATGGCACGATTGGCGGCAGGCGACCGGACAGTCATCGAACTGCCGGACGGCAAGTCCGTGGAAGGCCGCGTTCGCGCTGTCACCCCCACGCTCAACGGGGAAACGCGCGCTGCGACGGCAGTCGTCGACGTGGCTGGCGGAAAACTACAGCCAGGCCTCGGTGTGCGCGTTCGCCTCTATCCCAGTGTCGGCGCTCCCAGCAACGCCATCGTCATACCCGAAGATGCGCTCCAGTCGGTCGACGGCAAGGATGCGGTTTTCGTCCGCACCAGCCAAGGCTTCCGCGCCCAAACCGTGACGATCGGCCAGCGAAGCGCCGGGAGAGTGGAAGTGCTGTCGGGACTGAAGCCCGGCCAGCTTGTCGCCACCAAGAATGCTTTCCTGCTCAAGGCCGAACTCGGCAAGGGCGCTGGCGAGGAGGAATAGGTCATGATCGCAAGTCTCATGGCGCTGTCCGTCCGCATGCGCTGGGCGATGGTGCTGTTCTTTCTCGCCGTCGCCGGAATCGGTCTGTGGCAGCTTACCCGGCTCCCTATCGATGCCGTGCCTGACATCACCAACAACCAGGTTCAGATCAATACCATCGACCCTGGCCTCTCGCCGGTCGAGATGGAAAAGCTCGTAACCTATCCGATCGAAACCGCGCTCGCAGGAATTCCCGGCCTCGAAACGACACGCTCGCTGTCACGCAACGGGTTTAGCCAGGTCACAGCTATTTTCACCGATTCAACCGATCTCTATTTTGCCCGGCAGCAGGTCGGCGAGCGCCTCACCCAAGCTGGAGAGAAACTGCCTGCGGGTGTCCAGCCACAGATCGGTCCGGTCACAACCGGCCTTGGCGAAGTGGTCATGTATACCGTCGGCTACGCCAATCCCGACGGGAAGGGCGCACGCCGGGTTGCAGGCCAGCCAGGCTGGCAGCCCGACGGCAGCTATCTGACGCCTGAGGGGCAGATGCTCACCGACGAGGTGGCCAAAGCCGGATATCTGCGCACCGTGCAGGACTGGATTATTGCGCCGCAACTCAAGAGCGTGCGCGGTGTGGCCGGTGTCGATTCGATCGGCGGCTACGCCAAGACCTTCGTCGTCGAGCC
This sequence comes from Novosphingobium sp. FW305-C-111, assembly GCF_058783565.1. Taxonomy (NCBI): domain Bacteria; kingdom Pseudomonadati; phylum Pseudomonadota; class Alphaproteobacteria; order Sphingomonadales; family Sphingomonadaceae; genus Novosphingobium; species Novosphingobium sp. FW305-C-111. The sequence goes on along the minus strand of NZ_JBYSYP010000016.1, from coordinate 69,800 downwards.
CGATCCTGTAAAGCTGACCAGCTTCGGTATTTCCTACAGCGAACTCGCCAAGGCTCTCGAAGCCGCCAATCTCGCTGTCGGGGCCAATTACTTCAATCGCGGCGGCGAGGCCTATCTCGTGCGCGCAGATGCGCGCATCCGTTCGGTCGATGAAATCCGTAATGCCGTCGTCGCTTCGCGCGCAGGTGTGCCGATTTCCGTAGGTCAGATTGCCAACGTCCGCATCGGCGGCGACCTGCGCACAGGCGCCGCCAGCATGAACGGCCGCGAAGCCGTCGTCGGGACCGCGCTCATGCTAATCGGCGAAAACAGCCGCGTCGTCGCCGAGGGAGTCGGGGACAAGCTGGCGCAGGTGGCAAAGACCCTGCCGCCAGGCATTAAGGTCGATGTCGTTCTCGACCGCGCGAAACTCGTGAACGCCACCGTCGCGACCGTCGAGCGCAATCTCGCCGAAGGCGCACTGCTGGTCGCGGCTGCGCTGTTCCTGCTTCTCGGCAATTGGCGTGCCGCGATCATCGCGGTGCTCGTCATCCCGTTCTCCTTCCTGATGATGGCGACGGGCATGAACATCGTTGGTGTACCCGGCAATCTCATGAGCCTCGGCGCACTCGACTTTGGTCTGATCGTCGATGGCGCCGTGATCATCATCGAGAACTGCCTCGCGCGCCTCGCGCACCGGCAGGAGCACGAGGGCAGGCTGCTAAGCCTGCGCGAGCGCCTCGAGGAGACACTGCGCGCAAGCCAGGAGATGATCAAGCCGACCGTCTTCGGCCAGGCAATCATCCTGCTCGCCTTTGCCCCGCTGCTCATGTTCACCGGCGTAGAGGGCAAGACCTTCTCGCCGATGGCGATCACCATCATGCTCGCGCTGGTTGCAGCCTTCGTTCTTGCGATCACGCTGGTTCCAGCGCTCATCGCCCTGCTGATCCGGGGCAAGGTGGCCGAAAAAGAAGTCTGGCTGATCCGCAAGGCCAAGGAACGCTACCTGCCGCTACTCGACCGGTCGCTCGAACGCCCCTGGCGGTTCATTGCAGCGGGCCTCGCCTTCTTCCTCGCCGCGGTGCCCGCGTTCGGCTTCCTCGGTTCGGAATTCATACCGCAGCTCGATGAGAAGAACCTCGCCCTCGCATCGACCAGGGTTCCGTCGGTCAGCCTCGAACAATCGCTCACCATGCAGCGCGGTGTCGAGACGGCTGTCACCCGCCTTCCCGAAGTCGCGCTCATGTTTTCCAAGACCGGCACCGCCGAGGTTGCGACCGATCCCATGCCCGGCAATATTTCAGACGGCTTCGTAATCCTCAAGCCACAGGACCAATGGCCCGCCGGCGTCGAGGGCAAGCCGGATGTGGTGGAACGGGTCGAGAAGGCTGCAAACGGCCAGATTGGTCAGCTCTATGAAGTCAGTCAGCCGATCCAGTTGCGTTTCAACGAACTGATCGCCGGTGTGCGCGGCGATGTCGCGATCAAGCTCTATGGCGATGATCTCGACAAGATGTCGCAAGCGGCAAACGAGATTGTTCGGGTGCTTCAATCCATCCCGGGCGCGTCGAGCGTCAAGGCCGACCAGACCGGCGGGGCGCCGACGCTCGACGTCCGCTTCGATCGTGCAGCGATCGCCCGGTACGGCCTCACCGTCGAGGAAGTGGCCGATACGGTCGCGGCAGCCATGGGCGGCCGAGAATCCGGGCTGCTGTTCGAGGGCGACCGCCGGTTCGAGATCGCGGTGCGCGTACCCGACACCACGCGCGCCAGTCTCGACGAAGTCATGGCCCTGCCGGTAATGCTGCCTGCGCAGGAGGGGCAGGCGCGCCGCTCGGTGCCGCTGAGCCAGGTGGCGCAGATCCGCTTCACCGAAGGCCTGAACCAGATCACGCGCGAGAACGGCAAGCGCCGCGTCGTGATCCAGGCCAACCTCCAGGGCCGCGATGCCGGTTCCTTCGTCGCCGAAGCTCAGGCCAAGGTTGCCGGGGTAAAGCTGCCGGCCGGCTATTATCTGGAATGGGGCGGCCAGTTCCAGAACCTTCAGGCGGCATCGCAGCGCCTCTCGATCGTCGTCCCGCTCTGCTTCGCGGCGGTCTTCGTCCTACTGTTCATGGCGCTCGGCACCCTGCGGCGCGCGTCGGCGGTCTTCCTCGCGGTCCCACTGGGTCTGGCGGGCGGGGTGTTCACGCTGATGCTGACAGGGATTGCCTTCTCGGTTTCGGCGGCGGTCGGCTTCATCTGCCTTGCCGGCGTCGCCGTGCTCAATGGGCTCGTCGTGATGACCGCCATCCGCGAAAGGATCGAGGATGGACGACCTCTGGTCGAAGCGATCCGGGAAGGCATGATCGACAAGATGCGCGCCGTGATCATGACCGGGTTTGTCCCCGCGATCGGCTTCGTGCCGATGGCCCTTGCACACGGCACCGGCGCCGAGGTGCAAAAGCCGCTGGCGACGACAGTCATCGGCGGGCTCGTCGCCGCGACCATCCTGACCCTGCTGGTTCTCCCTGCCATCGCCAGGGTCGTGCTCGGACGCAACGACGCCAACGGCGATGAAGGTCAGTTCGAACCACAGCCAATCGAAGCCCCGGCACAGTGAAGGAAGACGCCATGGACCAGTCCGTCAAGCTACTCAGAATCTATACCGACGAAGCCGCCTATATCGGCGACCGCAAGGTCTTCGAATATGTCGCCTCGCTGGCCCGCGAGCGCAGGCTCGCGGGCGCGACGGTTCTCGAAGCCCTGATCGGCTTCGGTCGGTCGGCCCATCTTCACAAGCGACACGTCCTCGAAAGCGACCGCGCCCTCCTCGTCGAGATCGTAGACGCCGAAGATCGGCTGCGAGCCTTCGCGGCGGAGATCGTCGATGTCCCCGGCATCGGCCTGGTCACCCTCGAAGCCGTCGAGGTGTTGGCGGGTGCCTTAGGTCGCGACAATCCGGACGGCGCCAATGATTGAAAAGACCAGATTCGACCTGCCGCTCGTCCTTCCCGAAGTCCGCGATGTGGCAGACCGGTGCGTGGAGCGTCTGCTGGCAGTCCTCCGGGCCCGCGACGGCGTCGAGGAAGCCCATATCAAGGTGGGCGAGGGCAAGGTTCCGCTCCTGTGCGTCCACTTCGATCGTGGGCGGCTCGACCTGCCGCGGGTCCGCTCGGCGGTCGAAGCCGCGGGCGCCGAAATTTCCTCGCGCTTCGGCCATGTGGTGCTCGATCTGGCCCGCACGATGCATCTACGCGAGGCGCGCAGACAAAGCGAGCGACTGGCCGGAACCTCCGGTGTGATCGAGTCCGGCATCAGCCCTGCCGGGGTCGTCCGCGTCGAATTCGACCGTGACCTGATCGACGATGCCGCCATCGCGCGAGTGCTGGAGGCAATGCGCCTGCGCACTGCACCGCAAGGACCAGATGAACACGCCGGGCATGACCATGCGACCGGTGAGCACGATCATGGCGGCCTGTTCGGTCCCTGGACCGAGCTGGTCTTCGCGCTCGGATGCGGCCTCATGCTCGGCCTCGGGTTCGGAATCGAGAAATTCGGCACAAGCTTGGCGGCCTCGATTCCGCTTGCGTTTTACCTCGCCGCTTACGGGCTAGGCGGGTTCTTCACGCTTCGCGAGGCCCTGGAGAACCTCAAGGCCCGCCGCTTCGAAATCGACACGCTCATGCTGGTGGCGGCAGCCGGCGCGGCCGCGTTGGGGGCCTGGGCGGAAGGCGCGCTCCTTCTCTTCCTGTTCAGCATGGGACATGCGCTCGAGCATTATGCGATGGGCCGCGCGAAGCGGGCGATCGAGGCATTGGCCAAACTCGCGCCACGGACCGCAACTGTCAGACGCAGCGACAGCGAGACGGCCGAGGTTCCGGTCGAGGAACTCGCCATCGGCGATATCGTCGTGGTCAAACCGGACGAGCGCATTCCTGCTGACGGCTTCCTGGTCAAGGGCACGACGTCGGTCAACCAGGCGCCGGTCACCGGCGAGAGCATGCCGGTCGACAAGCGCGCGGTCATGGACGATGCGGCGGCACGCGCCAATCCAGAACGCCTTGATGCGGCATACCGGGTCTTTGCCGGCACCATCAACGGCAGCGGGGCGATCGAGATCGAAGTGACGCGGATCGCCAGCGAGAGCACGCTTGCAAAGGTCGTCAAGCTGGTCAGCGAGGCCGAAACCCAGAAGTCCCCGACGCAGCGGTTCACCGACCGTTTCGAGCGCTTCTTCGTCCCGGCCGTGCTTGGCCTGTCTGGTCTCCTGCTGTTCGCCTGGGTAATAGTCGACGAGCCGTTCCGCGACAGCTTCTACCGGGCCATGGCAGTGCTGGTCGCAGCCAGTCCCTGCGCACTTGCCATCGCTACACCGAGTGCCGTGCTATCCGGCGTGGCAAGAGCGGCGCGCGGCGGCGTACTCGTCAAGGGCGGGGCGCCGCTCGAACTGCTCGGATCGCTCGATGCGATTGCCTTCGACAAGACAGGAACCCTTACCAGGGGCGAACCGCGCATTCAGGAGATCATCGCGGCGCCAGGCGTCGATGAAGACCACCTTCTCGCAATCGCAGTCGCGGTTGAAAGCCTAAGCGATCATCCTTTGGCCCAGGCGATCGCGCGCGATGGAAAGGAGCGCATCGGTGGACGGACAGTGCCGCAGGCGACCGACATCGAAAGCCTGATCGGCCGGGGTGTTTCCGCCATGGTGGATGACGAGCGGGTGCTGATCGGCAAGGCCGAGATGTTCGGAGCGGACGGCATCGCTCCGTTGTCCAGCACCGTAGCGGAAGCGATCGAGAAACTCCGTCGCGGTGGCTACACGACGATGGTGGTTCGCAAGGGGGATACAGATCTCGGCGCGATCGGTCTGTTGGACACGCCCCGGACCGGCGCACGCGAGGCTCTGGAGCGCTTGCGAGGGATAGGCATCCGCCGAATGGTCATGCTGTCCGGGGATCACCAGCGCGTGGCAGAGGCCGTCGCCAGCCAGGTCGGGATCGACGAGGCATGGGGTGACCTCATGCCTGAAGACAAGGTCACTGCGATCCACAAACTGCGAGCCAAGGCGCGCGTCGCAATGGTCGGGGACGGGGTCAATGATGCGCCGGCAATGGCCAGTGCGACGGTCAGCATCGCCATGGGCGCGGCGGGGTCGGACGTTGCGCTGGAGACCGCCGACGTGGCACTGATGGCGGACGATCTGGCGCACCTGCCATTCGCTGTCGACCTCAGTCGCCAGACCCGATCAATCATCCGTCAGAATGTGTTCGTCAGCCTCAGTGTGGTCGCTCTGCTCGTCCCAGCGACCATCCTTGGTCTGGGTATTGGTCCTGCCGTTGCAATGCACGAGGGGTCAACGCTGGTCGTGGTGTTCAATGCGCTGCGACTTCTCGCCTACCGCGACCACGGCAGAGATACCTGACATGCAGGCTGTCTTATATACGCTCATCCCGCTCGCAGCCGTGATTTTCGGCGCGCTTGTGGCACTATGGCGCAGGCCAGGTCCTGCGCTCGTCAGCGCCACTCAGCACTTTGCTGCTGGCGTGGTCTTTGCGGCCGCCGCCGTCGAAATCCTGCCGCAGATCAAGCACGACGCCTCGCCCGTGGCCACCCTGATTGGCGGGGCACTGGGGGTGGGCGTCATGCTTGCAATCAAGGCGCTGGAGGAACGGGCATCTGGCCCTTTCGCTATGTTGAGTGCCACCGGTATAGACATCTTCATCGACGGTCTTGTCCTCGGCCTTGCCTTCATTGCGGGCGCAAAGGCCGGCGTCCTCCTCACCATAGCACTTACGCTCGAAGTGCTGTTTCTGGGGCTTTCGGTAACCTCGGAATTGCAGGAAAGCCGAATGTCTCGGGGCAGGACCCTGCTAATCGCCATCGGGCTAGGCTTGCTGCTGCCTGTGGGGACTTTCATGGCGACGCCAGTCGCGGAGCTTCCACCCATCATCATCACAGGCTTTCTCAGCTTCGGTCTGATGGCCTTACTCTACCTTGTGACCGAAGAACTCCTGGTCGAGGCCCACGAGAAGCCAGACACCCCCCTCATATCGTCGATGTTTTTCGTCGGATTTCTCGGCCTTCTAGTTCTGGAGGAATTGATGTGATGACCCATGTGCCAAAAGGACTGGATATGAACCGCAACATTCTCAGGATAGCGGCCGGGGTGAGCGCACTGGCGTTTGTTTGTGGCTGTGCAATGGGACCGGAACTCAGCGTGCCCGTCACCAGGACTTCAAGTGACCGCTACACGCTGCAATGGGCGCACGCCTATCAAGGCAAACGCGGAATTGAAATTTGGGGCCTGGTCCGCCGTCGCGGCAATGGAGCCAGAAGCAACCATATCCATGTTGAAGCCCTTGGGACCACGGGCCTTCTCCTTGGGAAGGCCGATTCTTCAATGCCCATGATGGGCGTGCGTCACCGCTCAGGAAGCTTTGGTGCCCGCCTTCAGGTTGCCGATGTCAGCGACGTCGCCAGGATCACCGTTGAGGTAAAAGCAAGACCCGACATTTAGGCCACTTGGGAGCACTCCTCCACGCAGTTGAATCGCGGCAAACATTTGCGCGGTCACCCTTCCGATAGTCTGCCAATCCACTTTTGCCGAAGCATCAATAGAGCGGCGCAGAAATCAGCGGGCAGCAATTACAAATGCGCAACGGGAGCCAGCAGCTTTTGGTCCCGCGCCTGCGCAATGACGCGCCTGACGCCCTCGGGTGACCACGATAATCCCCCGCGCGGAGTTGGCTCCCGCAGGTCTCGCGACAGCCAAGACGCGATCTCCCGAAGCGTGGAATCGGGGTGGGTGTTAAGGCGATCAGCAACCAGCCGTGCTACGCGGGTATCAGGCGGCAAGCGGGGCGCCGCTTCAAGGATGGAGGGATCCGCGTAACCGGCACGAACCAGGTTCCGGCAGGCCTTCGAGAGCGTGCGCTCGCTAAACGAGCGGACAGGAGGTGTGATTGCGCGGACCTGCCGCAGGACCAGGGCCCAGGGAAGATGCGGCCGGAGCCGCTCCACAGTCGGCAACCAGCGATGTCTCTCGTCGATAAGTTCGTTGAGATGGCGCTGATTGTGGCTGAATTTGATCTCCGCGATTGCTGCAGGATCGCGCATCCGCATCTTCGGGTTGCCGGGTTTGGCACCTCTTGCCACGGCAGCCTTGATCCCCGCTCGTGTTCGTTCCCGTATGAGCGCCCGCTCGAATTCCGCGAACGCGCCCAACATCTGGGTCATCAGCATGCCCTGCGCACTCGAGGTGTCGATTGGATCGTTGATCGAGCGGAAGTAAGCGCCCTTGGCTCGCAATGCCTCGACAATCTCCAGCAGGTGGGCAAGCGAGCGCGCAAGGCGATCGATGCGGACGACCAGCAGGGTATCGCCCGATCCAACTCGCTGCAGCGCGCGGGCCAAGTTTGGCCTCTCCTTGCTGGCACCGCTCGCCTTGTCTTCAAAGATCATCGAGCAGCCCTGCCCGCGCAACGCATCCTGCTGTGCCGAGGTGTCCTGCTCCTCCGTGGAAACGCGGGCGTAACCAATCAGGGCCATTTTTCACATATCATAGAATGCCTGCAAATGAACGGTTGCCCCCGTTAGATATAAACTTTTCGGGTTTATGGCTAGAGCCCATGAACGGGGAAGTTCTGCGGGTTTTGAGCTTGCGTGAGCGAATGGAGACCAAAGAAAGTAGAGCCCGTGAAGGGCCGTTATCGGACAGTGACAGGCACCCCAAACAGCCGTCAAAGCTAAGTATACTTTTTCAGCCGTTCCTATATTATTGGGGTCATGGCCTCCTCCCCTCCCCCGTGGCAACTGGTCCTCGCGCGGCTCGAGGGGGCGCTGCCGTTTCTCGGCGCGGAGGTAGGAGAAGGGTTGGCGCTGGCCTCATTGCGGCGGTTGTGGCGGGTGCATGTTCGTGACTTTCCTCAGGAAAACCAAGGCCCTGAGCACAATCCCGGGCCAGAAGCGGCCGAGCTGACCCGCTCGTGGTACGCCGAGGAGCGGCGGGATTTTCTCTCGTGGATCGGGAGGCGCGGCCCCCCTCCCCTCGCCCGGGCCGCGCGGCTCGCGCTCGCCGCCAAGGGCGCGACCGAGAGCTTCTCCAGCGCATTCGAGCCGGCCGACCGAGCACTCGAACGGCTCGATGCCCTGCTGCCGGCGCGCGATCCGTTGGCGACGCTGGAAGAGTGGCTCGAGCAGCTGCGCGAAGACGAGATCGATTTCCTCGAGCTCGGCAGCGAGGAGGTGATGATCGAAGGCAAGGTGTTCCAGCGTTTCGCGGCGCGCGGCAGCGCCTGGGCGGCCTCGCTCGCCGCGGCGATGCGGCCGCATGTGTTCGGGCTCGGTGCCGCGCCGCTGGCGCTGGCCGGGCTTGCCCCGCGCAGCTTGTTCCGCGCTGAACCTGAAAGGCCCCTCCCCGCGCTGCTGGCCGAGGCGATCGGCGCTGCGGCCGCCGACGTAGCAACCGACCTCGCGGCGGTGCGCACTGCGCTCGCGCTCGGGGACGAACGCTTGGCCGGGCTCTACGCCTCGTCGCAGGCACCCGCGGTGTGGCAGCTGATTAGCGGGTTAGGCCCCCTCACCCGCGCCGAACTCGCCCGCGCACTCGGTGTGACCCGCCGCACCGCCTCACAGGCCGCTACGGCGCTCGACAAGGCCGATCTGGCGCTATTGCGCCCCGGTGACCATGCCCTGGCCCCCAAAACGCCTCCCAGGGCCTCCTGAGGCGCCCTACGGCGCCAATAAAACCTCGCGGTAGGGCACGCCAATGCGTTTGGGGGCACTGGCTCTACGGCGCAGCAATTGGCGGGCAAAGTGGGCGGCCGCGTTCTCGTCGGCAAACGAGATCGCCCTCCCCTGCCCCTTTGTCCCGATGCGGCCCCAGGCGAACTCGACGATTGAGGCCCCGAACAGATCACGGCTCAGCGCGACGGTGTAGCGCCGGGCGACGTTGCGCTCCGCACAAACCGCTTCGAGCCAGATGAAACTCCCGTGGGTCAGGCTATCCATGCGCACATGAATGCCGCAGCGGGATTGCTGCGATCCAACGGGAATTTTGAATCAGTCGAGTCCGACTGATTCACGCAGGCGATTTGTTGCTGTCCCCACCGCGGAGATGGCAAACTTAGGTCCAGTATTGATCCAAAACTGCGCGCACCGCCTCTTCCGCTTCTTGGCGGGTCGCTCCCCCTTTGCTCAGCAGAGTGAGGCGAATGCCTTTGCGATCAGCCCCCTCAATCCGAAGCACCGGCTTGCCACTCGCGCTCGCAACCGTTTCAGCCTTTCCTGACTTTTTGGGGGATCCTGACTTCTTGGGGGGGTCAACAGCCAAGGACAGTGCTTTGATCACATCAATTACCGGCATCGACTGTCCGGTTGCCTCGCGCTCTTCCGCCAGGCGCGCAGCCTCGCGGAAGGCACGTTCCCTGCGTTCCTCTGGTTTCAAAAGAGCTTTGAGAGCGATCGCGTTGCGAATGCCGAGCTCCTGCGGATCGGCAAAGGCCCTGGTCAGTTCTTCTGGAAGGCGGGCAAGATCAAGATATCGCGTGAGCCAGCTTTCCGACACCTTCAAGCGCTCGGCCATCGTTTTCTGGCGGCCGTCATAATAGGCTGTTAGCGCGCGCAGATAGTCCCTCGCCCTTTCAAGGTCCGTAAGATCGTCCCTGGCGCGGTTCTCGATGTCGGCCAGGCGGAACGCCTCTTCGTCTCCGATCTCTCGTACATCGACGAGGAATTTGAAGTCAGGGTAGTTATGAGACCTGAGCCAGCTGATCGACCAATGCCGCCGCGCGCCGCAGATAACCTCGAAGTCGTACTCTTCATCACCGGATAGGCGGCGAACAATAGCGGGGATTTCCTGCCGGCCTTGGGCCTTGATGCTTTCAATGAGATCCGAACACCGTTCTTCGTTCAGCAGGGCGTAGTCGCGATTATGGCCCGCCCACATCCGGCATCTGGCAGGATCCACAAGTTCATGGGTCCGATTTACAATCGCTCCGGACGCTAAGTCAGCCAGGCGGTTCGACCGCCCGGTAAGCACATTCGATGCAATACTCGATCGGCGGGGAGCCGCTGCAGCGTCCGTCAGGTCGATTCCTGCCGCCAAATCAGCCGCAAAACCGCTGTTTTTCTTACTCATGCGACCCTCCCGTCAGCTGAATTGCACGCATGCAATTTTTCGGACCGGCGCGATTTCCGCGGCAAATTGCACGCGTGCAATTCCCGGTTTTCATGCCAACGCCTCCTGGCGAAGGCGCTTGTGATGACTAGGCCACATCGATCGGATATCGACTTCGATCTCAGCGTTCACGCCATCAAGATAGTTCAGGCACCGATTACGCACAGCCGAGCTCGTAGCAGGGCCATCGAGCTCATAGACCGTCATTAATCGCGCAGTTGCATTATCGATCTCGGCAGAATCCTTGAGTGGCGTTCGGACCATTGTATGCCCGAACAGCGTCCGCATCAGCTGTATCAGCTCCTTTTGCATCGACTTATTCTCGTCGACCTTTGACGCAACGAAGCGGAGAAAATTCAGCTCCGGCGCGAGACCACGGTCGGCAAGCTGCTCGATGGTCTCGTCCAACATCGAGAGGAATGCTGCCGTCGATGAGAAATCCATGACGGTTGGCGGCACCGGTACCACCAGCGAATTCGCCGCGCGCAGCACCGAGAGCGAGATCGCGCCCAGGGCCGGCGGAGGATCCATCACGATAACGTCAAAACGATCCGAGATGCTTTCGATGCCCTCCTTCAATCGGTCGAGAAGGGAGGCATTGCCTTGGGCCATCCGCGCAGCGAGTTCGTACTCGGAATTGAACAGACGGAGGTTTGCCGGGATCAGCTCCAACCCGTCGAAATGTGTTTTGCGGAGTGCGTAGTCGAGGGACGAACGTTCGCCTTCGCGAAGGAACGGGTATAGGGTGTCATCCTCAGTCAGATCGAGATCAGGGACGTAGCCGAAAAGCGTTGTTGCTGATGCCTGGCTGTCGCAGTCTACCAGAGCGACGCGGTACCCTCGAATGGCGAGATACTGGGCCAAATGCACCGCGACAGTGGACTTGCCAACGCCGCCCTTGAAGTTCTGGACCGCGACGACACAGCATGGATCGTCCGGCGTCCGATAAGGCCTCGTCCCGAAGACCCCGCGCATATCGTTCAGTTGAGCCAGCGTGTATCGCTCGCGCCGGTTGTTGTCGGTCCTTGCAGGCTCGGGAAGCCGACCGTCTTTCTCGGCGTCGCGAATTGCAGCTGGGGTTCTACCCACGAGCTCCGCAGCCTTGCCGATCGTGAAGGTCGGTTCGCGGCGATCATCAGATCGGGCGCTCCGGGCAGAATCCCGCAGCTTTTCGAGCACCGACGAGGTCCGACTGGCTAACGTCGCGACCGACACCAGGCGTTCCGCTTCCTCAATCTGAAGTCCGTTTGACACATGCCCACCTTTCGCAACTGAGCGGGTGCTACACTCACTTGCGCTTTTGGGTCAAGAAATTCGGAAATTTCGAAAGTGAAAGCATCAGAAAGGGGTCATATTGCGCCTAGCGGGCTCTAACCTGACTCGGTGGGGGATGCCAAAATTGCACGCGTGCAATTTCATCTCATTGCGGTCGGCCGCGACGATTAACCCACCCTTCGCAAAACCCCTTCCACGCAGCGGCCAGCTTTGCCCCACGGAGCTTTTCCAGTCTCTCACCCAACTGAGCGCGAAAGCCATCCGCCATCATATCCACATCCCAACCACCGCCATACTGCCGGCCGATCGAGAGGAACTCGGACTCGTGTTCACCATAACGCAGCGAACCCCTCGGAAAGGTGACCTCTGCGGGCTTACTGCGTGCAACTGCCTTGCGCGGTGCCGGAATAGCCCCCTGCCCCACGGAGATGCTTTCAACTGACCCCTCCCGGCGCGCTTGGCGGCCAGCGGAATGGCGATCCAGTTCATCGACAGTCTCGATAACCTCGGGCGCACCCTTTGGCTCAAACCGGAACTCAAGTTCGGTAACGGTTCTGCCTTGTCGTATCTCGCGCCACTCGACGCGGAAGTGCGCCAATTGGTCGATCTCCGACTTGGCCTTTTCGAGGACCTTTCTGCGAAGCTGAGCGAAGTCGGTGTAGACCTCTGGAGGAATACCAAGAGCTGCTCGAAGCGCCTGCATATCGCCCCGCCAAGTCGCCTGACGACGATGCAATCGAAGAGCTCCCAGTTCGTACAGTTTGAGCGCATAATTCGACCGGAAGCCGAGCACTGCCTGCCGATTGAGTACGGCGTAAGTCTCTGATGCCTGGATCAGCTTGCGCGCATCAGGCGTGAACTCCCACTCGATCCACCCTGCTTCGCCGCCTTCTTCCTCCGTTTCCTCGCGAGACCGGGAGATTAATGAGAACAGCAGCGTCGCCTTTTTCCCACGCCAGGACTTGTCATCAACCGCGAAGAGCGTTCGGTGCAATTCCTGGAGCATGTCGGTGATCCGCTCATTGCCCTTATGCCCGCGGCGGATGTCTGCTTTGCGGATGCGGTGTGGCCGATCTTCCCAAGCATCTCCTCCCGCAGTTAAGATCATCAGGGCGAGTAGCCGAGACGCCGTAAGACTGAGCGATTCACCTTTGACGAACTTGATTTCGATGATGCTACCCGGCTTCGCGAACTCATCTCCGCCTTTCGCCTTCAGAGCTGCAGCAACGCGCATGGCTCGGCCAGGAGTAACTTCCTCCACTGCCTCATCAGTAGCTTCGGCTATTTGGCCAGCTTCACTTTCCATGCCATATTTCGTTCAGAGCGTGATTCTCGGAGCCTGCTTGCTGCCTGACCTGACCTCTTTCGTCAAGTCAGGTCAGGATAGTTAGGCGAGGACCACCCCCAAAAGGTCAGGATAGAATGGCTGCCGAACGCATGACAAAGCCACGAAATCCAGCGAGTCGGCATACCCCCGGTTGAAATCGGAAATTCGCCTTGATTTCGACCTCTTCGCGATTCAGATACTCGCGTCGTAAGAGTATGGAACGCAAGCTCCGCTGGCACCCCCAAGGGGTCAGGATGGCCCCAACCGGTCAGGTGAGTTCCCCCGACGGGTCAGGCTGCACCCCCCACCAGGTCAGGCAAACTCCCCCGTCTGGTCAGCTAATTGGTCGTAAGAGCTTGGAAATACTACGGTTCTAGCTCCCTGAATCTGAATCCTTAGAATCAAGAATCCTTCCGCTGCAAGCAGCGGCGTTGATAAAATGATTTTTGAAGGATCAGATGCCGATTCGCGTCTTCGAAATGGAGGCCCATTCGGAGAGCACGGAACACGCAATCAGCTACAGGGGAGGGGAGTAGGGCTGAGCTGGGTGATTATGCCCTTTGTCAGCAATCATCCCACGTCAGGTCTCCGCGCACTCGTCGCCCGTCTCGGTGGCAAGTGGTCAGGCAACACCGCGATGTGTCGTTGCCCGTCCCATGCAGACCGAACCCCCTCACTTGCAATCAGGCAAGGCGATCGCGGCATCCTCGTGACATGCCACGCCGGTTGCGATGCGACCGATGTTCTCCGTGCGCTACGCAGTCTCGCCGACCTGCCAAGCATCGGACCTGCCGAGACATTAGGTCGACAGGCTCGCCAGCCATCGGCCCATCTCGCCATATGGCAGGCAGGGCGGCCAATCGAGGGCACCTTGGCCGAACGGTATGTCCGGGAGATCCGCAACATCTGGGCTCCGCTTGACGACCTGCGCTATCATCCGCGTTGTCCGAGAGGTCAGGGAAGGCTGGTCGAATTTGAGCCCGCTTTGCTCGTCGCGATGCGTAAAGCGGGCGAGATCGCCGCAATTCAGCGGATTTTCCTCGATCCAGTGAGCGCTGGCTACTCCGACAAACTCGTACTCGGACGCGCGATCGGCGCGGCCTGGACGAACGGGCCGCCCGGCAAAACGATTGGCCTGTGCGAAGGCTTCGAAACCTCAGCGGCATACACTTCGCTTACCGGCATCCAGGCATGGGCCAGCATGGGCGCCAAGCGCTTCCACCAAGTCGAGCTTCCGACAAGCGTCGAGCGGGTGATCCTGCTCGCAGACAACGACCAGGAAGGCCGTCGGGCAGAAGCGAGAGCACGTGAAGCTTTGGTACGACCCGGCCTCGCCATCGACACGGAATGGCCACCGGGTGCCATGAATGACTGGGCGCAGCTCCTGAAGCGATGAGGGGAGGGGGGCTGCAGGGGATGTGCCGCCGGTCGGCAGCAGACCTCACATATCTCCCGGAGACCTCCATGACCGCTACGATCTCACGCAGCAGCGCCATTCTCGGCGCTGCGCGCACTCTTGCCGCCAAGCTGCTGCTCGCCATTCCCATCGATCGGGCCGCGCTCACCCTGGCCATGACCGAAAGCGCGGGCGCCAGCGATGCGGCCGGCGCCTGGACTCAGCGTGAAAGCTTCGAGGCGCTCGAAGTGGCTCTGGCCATGGCAATTCCGGAACTTGTAAGCCGGATGGACGCTGGTGATGCGATCAGCACGTTAGAGGCACTTGCGCGGGAATTGCCGACCCACACGGTGCGCAGCGAAGAGCAGATCGCGTTCCAGCAATTCTCGACGCCGCCAGCGCTGGCTTGCCTTGCCGTCCATATGGCGCGCCTCGGCATCGACGACGTCTTCCTGGAGCCGAGCGCAGGCACCGGGATCATCGCTTCGCTGGCGAAGGGCACGGTCAAGCAGTGCCTGCTCAACGAACTTGAAGAGACCCGCTCTGTCCTTCTCGAAGGTCTGTTCCCGGGCGCAGCCGTCTACCGCCACGACGGGGCCAAGATCGCTGCGCTGCTTGCTGGCACCGAGCGGCCGAGCGTGATCGTGATGAACCCGCCGTTCTCTATCTCGCAGTCACGCGGCGAGGACCAGAATACCGCGGCTAGGCACCTGCGTGCCGCGCTCGACCACTTGCTGCCCGGCGGCCGTGTGGTGGCAATCATGCCCGACTGGTTCGCCCCGTCGGCGCAGGAAGGCGAAGTGTTCCGCCGCACCCTCGAAGGCGCACGCGTCGTGCTGTCGCTTAGGCTCGATAAAGGCGGTTATGCCAAGCACGGCACCGGCATCGCCGTGCGCTTGCTGGTGATCGACAAGGTGCCGGGCGATATCTCGGTCTCTACGATCAACCGAGCCTCGGTCAGCGAACTCTTCGCAGCGATCGGCCAAGTTCCGTCACGCGCAGCCCTGCGCGAAACTGCGACGGCAGCAGCAACACGCCCCAAACTCAGCCTGTTCCGATCAGTGAAGAGCGGCCCGGCTAGGCCGGTGATCGTGCGCGCGCCGCAGACTAACGAGGTCCGCCCGGTCGCCTACCAGGTTCTCGATGAGGCTGCGGCGATGGGCGAGCAGCGCGGTGTCTACGCCGACTATCGCCCGTCGCGCGTGGTCATTCCCGAAGCGGGCGAACATCCGACCCACCTCGTTGAATCCGCCGCCATGGCGTCGATCGCAGCGCCGAAGCCCCACTACGTTCCGTGCCTGCCCGAACGCACGGTCACCGCCCGGCTGCTCTCGGCGGCCCAACTCGAGACTGTGATCTACGCCGGCGAAGCCTGGAGCCGCGACCTCCATGGCCGGTTTACCCAGACTGAGGGCGCAGTGGCGCTCAAGGAAGATCCCGAGGGTCAGCTTTACCGCACAGGGTTCTTCCTCGGCGACGGCACCGGGGCGGGGAAGGGTAGGCAGGCGGCGGCCTGCATCCTCGACCAGTGGCTCAAGGGCAATCGCCGCCACATCTGGATTTCGAAGAACGCACCGCTGCTCGAAGACGCCCAGCGCGATTGGACGGCGATCGGCGGGCTGCCGTCGGACATCATCGACCTTGCACGTTGGAAGATCGGCGAGGAGATCACCGCGCCGGAAGGCATCCTGTTCGTCCCCTACGGGACGCTGCGCTCGGCCCGGGTCGAGGATACCCGGCTCGACCAGATCGTGCGCTGGGCCGGTCCAGACTTTGAGGGCGTGATCGTGTTCGACGAGGCCCATGAAATGGGCGGCGTTGCGGGAGGGGAAGGGGCGACCAGGCAGGCAGCGGGCGGCCAGAAGCAGGGCTCGCTCCAGGGGATTGCCGGGGTGCTGCTGCAGAACACCCTGCCGCGCGCCCGGGTGCTTTACGCCTCGGCCACGGGAGCATCGGACGTCAACAACCTCGCCTATGCGGTGCGGCTTGGACTTTGGGGTCCCGGCACGGCCTTTGCGAACCGCGAGCAGTTCATCTCGGAAATCCGCGACGGCGGCATTGCGGCTATGGAACTGGTCGCACGCGATCTCAAGGCCTCGGGGCTCTATCTTGCCCGCGCACTCAGCTTCGCGGGAATCGAGTACGACATCCTGCGCCACGACCTCAGCCACGACCAGATCGCGATCTACGACACCTATTGCGAAGCCTGGACGATCATCCACCAGAACCTCGAGGCAGCGCTCGAATTGACCGGCGTGGTTGATGGTCTCGAGAACCGTACCCTCAACAGCGGCGCCAAGGCAGCCGCGCGCAGCCGGTTCGAGGGAACCAAGCAACGTTTCTTCGCGCAGGTGCTGCTCTCGCTGAAGTTGCCGTCGATCTACCCGGCGATCGACGAGCACCTCGCCCAGGATGAAAGCGTGGTGGTCCAGCTCGTCAGCACGGCAGAATCGATCCTCAATCGGCGGCTCAATGAGCTCGATCCTGAGGAGCGTGAGGCGCTGGAACTGGACCTGTCGCCGAGGGAGGCGATCGTGGACTACCTCACCCGGGCCTTCCCGACCCGCCAGATGGAAGAATACGTCGATGACCTCGGAGACGTTCGCTCACGGCCGATGTGGGACCAAGCCGGCAACCCCGTTCACAACCCGCAGGCCGAGGCTGCGCGTGAGCAGCTGATCGAGCATATCTGCGCCATGCCGCCGATCCCGACCGCACTCGACGCCCTGCTCGAGCATTACGGGGTCAGCGCCGTTGCCGAGGTCACCGGGCGGTCCAAGCGCCTGGTCCGCGACGGCTCTGGCCAGCAGCGCCTCGAAAGCCGTTCCCCGCGCACCAACCTTGCAGAAACCACCGCGTTCATGACCGGCGCCAAGCGCATCCTGGTGTTCTCCGATGCCGGCGGCACAGGCCGCAGCTACCATGCGAGCCTGGACGCCAAGAACCAGCAACGCCGGGTCCATTTCCTGCTCGAGCCGGGCTGGCGCGCCGACCGCGCAATCCAGGGGTTGGGGCGAACGCATCGCACCCACCAGGCCTGTCCGCCGCTGTTTCGTCCCGTCACCACCGACTGCAAGGGCGAGGCGCGGTTCACCAGCACGATCGCGCGGCGGCTCGATGCACTTGGCGCGCTCACCCGCGGCCAGCGCCAGACCGGCGGGCAGGGGATGTTCGATGCCTCGGACAACCTTGAGAGCGCCTATGCCAAGCACGCGCTGCACGACTGGTATGGGCTGCTGGCGACCGGAAAGCTCAAGAGCACCTCGCTCAAGGAATTCCAGGCCATGAGCGGGCTGGAGCTGACCGATCAGAACGGGATCCTGCGCGAGGACCTGCCGCCGATCCAGCGCTGGCTCAATCGCATCCTGGCGATGAAGATCGCGGTGCAGAATGCGGTGTTCGACGAGTTCCTGACCCTTGTCGAAACCCGGGTCTCGGCAGCCAAGGAAGCCGGGACCTTCGATATCGGCGTCGAGACCGTCTCAGCCGAGACCTGCGAGGTCCTGTCGGACACGGTGATCCGCACCGATCCGGTGACGGGGGCCACCTCGCACCTCTTGGAACTGTCGCTGACCCAGCGGCGCAAGCTGCTCACGCTCGAACGGGTGCTGAAGATCGCGAGCTACGAGGACAAGCCGCTGTTCCTGCGCAACGCCAAGTCGGGGAAGGTTGCACTCGCGATCCCAGCACCCTCGCATATGGACGAGGAGGGCGAACTCATCCGCCGGTTCGAACTCGTCCGCCCGCTGCGGAGCGAATACATTCTCGCGGCCAGGCTGGACGAGACCGCCTGGGAGCCAGTGTCCAAGGCCGAGTTCGCTGCGCTGTGGGAAGCGGAATACGCCGCCGACGAGAACCAGCTGGTGACCGAGACCGTGTTCCTCGCCACAGGGCTGCTGCTGCCCATCTGGGGCGCGCTTCCCAAGGAGGACCTGACGGTCAATCGCATCGTCGACAAGACCGGCACGTCCTGGCTCGGTCGGCACGTCCATGATCTCTATGTCGATGTGACGCTCGAAAAGCTTGGCGTCTCACGCAAGGCGCAGACCGACCCGACGAAGATCGCCCAAGCCATTCTTGGTGGGGGCACGTGGAAAGCGCCGCATCCGCTCAACTTCACTGTCCGCACGTCACGCGTGAACGGGTCGCGGCGGATCGAGATCGTCGGTGCTGAAGCGGCGCGCATCCCGGAACTCAAGGGGCTCGGCTGCTTCACCGAGATCATCGCCTACAAGACCCGCGTGTTCATTCCGACCGACAAGGCCGAGGGCATTCTGCAGGCGATGACCGGCCAGCCTGTCACACCTGATTGATGGTTGGGCCGGTGCCGGCTGCGGAATCGAGGATCAGGTGATAGCGTGCGTACCTGAGCGTTCCTGTCTGACCCATGGCGCCGAGCGCGACCAGTTCCTGAAGATCGCGGGTCGCGGTCGCACGTGAGGTGTCGGCGATCGTAATGTAGTTGGCCGCACTGAGCCCGCCCTTGAAGCCTTCGATCCCCTCGCGGAACATGCGCGCGACGACTTTCTCCTGCCGCGCGTTGAGCTTGCCCCGATACCGGTCGTGGAACCGCGTCTTCTCGAGCAGGAAGTCGATCAGCGCCAGGCTGTGGGTCTGTGCTTCGAGGACGGTTTCGGCCCAATAGGCGAGCCAGTCCGAGATCTCGTTTGCCTTGTTCGCCGCTTCGAGCGCGTCGTAATAGGCCGAGCGCCGTCGCTGGATGGTCTGCGACAACGCGATCAGGCTTGGCTGACCGATTGCCTGCGACAGCGCTTTTTCCGCAATCGCACGCCCGATGCGGCCGTTGCCGTCCTCGAATGGATGGATCGTCACGAAGTAGAGATGCGCAAGGCCCGATCGGGTGAGGCCAGGAAGCGGGGTTTTGCCGCCCGGGCCGGTGGCCTCGAACCATTCGAGGAACCGCGCCATTTCCATTGCCATCTCGCGCGACGGCGGCGCCTCGAAATGCACGGTGGGCTTGTGCAACGCGCCCGAGACGACCTGCATCGCGTCTTCGTGCTCGCGGTAACGGCCAACGACGTCGATGTCCCTGCGGCCACTCAAAACCAGGCGATGCCAGTCGCCCAATACCTCTTCGGTCAGCGGTGCAGCGAAATCCCGGTAAAGCGCCATCATCATTTCCGCGATGCCGCGTTCGGCGGGCGGAATCCGGCGAGCCTCGGTTTCGAGACCGAACTCGCGGCGCAGCGATGACTGGACGCTGTCGCGATTGAGCAGTTCGCCTTCAATCTGCGAAGTCTTCATCGCTTCGTCGGTCATCACGTCGAGCACCACGCTGGTGCGGTCCTCGTCACCGAGGTGTTTCACCACCCCGATCATCACCCCGGACTGTTGCAGGAAACGGGCCTCAAGCGCGGCCAATGCTTCGCTGTTCCAGCGAAAATTGGGCCAGTCCGGCTGCTGCCAGTTCCATTTCATGAGGCATTGATCCTGCTTCTATAACTCACCCAATAGCTCATTATGAGGCATAAGGCCAGTTTCTATGCCTCATGGGCTTTCGATCAGGGGAAATCCTGTCGCACGGACCGACCCGTGCCGTTCCTGAAATGTCGAGGGCCTGAAGTGTCGAAGGGGAGGGGGGCTGGAAGGGGTGAGCCGATGGGCTCGGTCAATCCAGCTTTGAGGAGCACCCCCAATGAACGACATCGAGATGATCCCGCTTGGCAAGCTGCGCTTGTCCGGGGCCAATGTGCGCAAGAACGACAGCAACCTCTTCATCGAGGAACTCGCCGCCAACATCGAGGCCAAGGGCCTCCTCCAGAACCTGATCGTAGCTCCGGCCAAAAAGCGGGGCATGTTCGACGTGACTG
Source organism: Novosphingobium sp. FW305-C-111 (assembly GCF_058783565.1). Classification (NCBI taxonomy): domain Bacteria; kingdom Pseudomonadati; phylum Pseudomonadota; class Alphaproteobacteria; order Sphingomonadales; family Sphingomonadaceae; genus Novosphingobium; species Novosphingobium sp. FW305-C-111. The sequence goes on along the minus strand of NZ_JBYSYP010000016.1, from coordinate 49,833 downwards.
CCGGTGGTCGCCGCCTGCGCGCGCTGAACTTCTTGGCTAGCGCGGGCAAGCTCCCCAAGGATCATCCCGTCGCCTGCCGCGTGCTCGACATCGATGCCGCCGAGCAGTCCGAGCTCTCGCTCATCGAGAACGTCATCCGCCTCGACATGACCCCGACCGACGAGATCCGGGCGTACAAGCACTTCGTCAATGAGGGCAGTGACCTCGATGCCATCGCCAAGCGGTTCGGCCGCACCCGCCGGTTCATCGAAGGCCGGTTGCGCCTCGCCGATCTTGCCGATCCGATCTTCGCCGCGCTCGAGGAAGGCAAGATCACGCTCGACGTCGCCAAGGCCTATGCGACGACGCCCAATCACGACCGCCAGATGCTGGTGTGGAACGAGCTCTCGAACTCCTGGCAGGGCAACCAGGCCGATTCCATCCGCCGGATGATCACCCACAGCGCGGTGCGCTCGTCCTCGCCGATGGCGAAGCTCGCGAGCGAGGCCGATTACCTTGCGGCCGGCGGCCGGATCGAGCGCGACCTCTTCACCGAAGATGGCGGCGAGACCTGGATCGACGCCGAGATCGCCCAGCGCATTGCCGGCGAGAAGCTCCAGGCCTTTGCGACCCAGGTCGCCGAGACCTCGGGCTACGCCTGGGTGCGGCCGATCCTCGAGACCCGTGTCACTTACAGCGCGACAGAAGACCTCCACCAGGTCCACCTCGAACCCGCACCGCTGACCGAGGAAGAGCAGGCTGAAGCCGACCACCTCATGGAGACGATCTCGGCGCTCGAAGGCGAGAGCGAAACGCTCGATGAGGACGACGAAGCGGCTGCTGCCGAGTTCCAGGAACGCTGGGACGCCGCGACCAATGCCTGCGATGCGCTTCACGACAAGCCGCCGGTGATCCCCGAAGAGATGAAGGCGAATGTCGGCTGCTTCGTGGTCATCGGCCCCGACGGCGAGCCGGTCGTTGCAAGCGGGCTCTACAGCGACAAGCCGCTCGAGAAGCGCAAATCGCGCGGGGCTGCCGATGCGCCGGGCGGTGCGGAGAGTGGGGCAGGGGAGGGCGCAGGCGCCACTTCGGCACCCAAGCCGCTGTCGCAGAAGCTGGTCGAGGAACTGGCCGTCCAGCGCCGCGACATTCTCGCGATCAACCTCGCCTCGAACCCGGCGATCGCGCTCGATTACCTGATCTTCGCCATCGCGGATTCGCGCGCGCTCTACAGTGCGCAGGCACTCGGCACCACGCTGCGCGCGCCGTCACCTTCGCTCTATCTCGCCAATTACCCGGACAGCCCGGCGCACACCCTGATGGCCGACATGCGCGAGACGCTCGATCTCTCATGGACCGAGCATCGCCACACGGTTGACCGGTTCGCCGCGTTCAGCGCGCTCGACGACGATGCCAAGGCGAGCTGGCTTGCCTGGTGCATGGCCAAGACGCTCGAAGCGAGCATGGGGATCGACAAGAAGGCCGGCCAGTCCGGCCCCGAGCCGATCGACCTCCATGATCATCTCGCCGCGCTGATGGGCATCAACGTCGCCAGTCACTGGCGGCCGACCTCGGCCAACTACTTCGACCGAGTGAGCAAGCAGACGCTGCTCGCCCACGTCAGCGAGGTCGGCGGGCCGACCATGGCGGCCAGTTTCATGGGCTCGAAGAAGGGTGACCTTTCGGCATCCTGCGAGAAGCTGTTCGCTGGCGAGACCATTGTGGCGCCCGAGGTCAAGGAAGCGGCACTCGCCTGGGTGCCCGAAGCCATGCGGTTCCGGGAGATTGCAGCCAGCGGGGCCGAGGACGAGCAGGTGCCGACCGATGCTGGGGTCGAAGCAGAGCCCGAAGGCGAGGCCGACGATGACGACGTTGGCGAGGCGATGGAGTCCGGCGCGGAACTGCCCGCCGATGCTGCCGAACCCGTCGACGCTTGAACCATCCCACTACCGCCACGCAGCCGCAGGCCGTTCGTGCCTGCGGCTGCACCGCGACGCATCCAGGACATGTTGCATGACTGCTCTCACCAAATTGCGCGCCCGGGTCTCACCCGAGGCCATTTCCAAGGTGACCCGTATCTTTAACGGAACCCTCGACGACATCTTCAACGAGCTCTTCCAGAACGCGCGCCGCGCCGGCGCAACGCGGGTTGCCGTGAGCGCCGAACACCTCGAGGACGCCTGCCTGATCACTGTCGTCGATGACGGCGCCGGCATTGCCGATCCGGTCGATCTCGTCTCGCTCGGGCAATCCGATTGGCCCGGGGAGTGCCGCGCCCGCGAAGATCCCGCCGGCATGGGCTTCTTCAGCCTGGCCGGGCTCGATACTGTGGTCAGTTCCACCAGTGCGGCGGGCGCGTTCACGTTGGCGATCGCAGGCGATGCCTGGACCGGCGAGGCCGACATCGATGTGCTCCCCCGGGATGGGCCGCGCGGCACGACAATCGCCTTTCACTTTCCACCCGGGCCCGACGGCAAGCTCGAGCGCACGATCGAAGCGGCGGCGCGCTTCTTCCCCTTGCCAGTGACCTACAACGGCAAGGATCTCGCTCGAGCCGATTTCCTCGCCGATGCCTACCGGGTCATCGAGCAGGACGGCTACCGGATCGGGGTGTTCCGCGACCGGCATTCGCCGCACGTCGCCACGCTCAATTTCCACGGGGTCACGCTCAAGCACGCGTTTCCGGTGATCAAGGAGGTTCACCACACCCAGTGGAGCGTCCAGGTCGATATCGCCGACGCGCCGGACCTTGTGCTCGTCCTGCCCGCCCGCAAGGAAGTGTACCGCAACGCCGCCCTCGACCACCTTGTCGCGCTGTGCCGCCGGGCTATCTTCTCGGTCATCTACGCCGAGCCGCTGCACCGGCTGAGCTTCGAGAACTGGCTCGAGGCGCGGTTCTACTGCGAGGATTTTCCGCCAGCGGCCCGGCAACTGCCGCTATGGTGGCCGACGCTGGCCCGAGACGATTACCGCGAAGTACCGCGCTTCGCCGAACTCGAGCCGGGCGCGGCGATCTACGACGACACGGACTCGTTCGATGCCGTGACCTTCGGCCGCGCCCTGCGCCGCTCCGCTGCCGATGAACCGCACAAATTGGCTGGCCCGGAACCGCTGGCCTTCTACGAGCCGATCACCAAGTTCATCGGCTACCCTTGGTACGACGCGATCCGGTGTTTCGTGCGCACCGGCGAATGCTTCACGCATGATGGCGCCGCGCCTGCGGATGGCGATGAGGCACTGACCCTACGGCCCGACGCCATCCGGCTCGAACTCACCGATCAGCATGGTCGCCGCCTCGACATCGAGACCGACTTCGCCATCCAGGAAAACGACGATAGCTGGGGCGATCCCGACAACGCTCGGATCGCGTTGACTCAGAATTCGGAATTGAGCCCGGACGATCTCACCGACCTCATCATCGATGCGGTGTTCTCGCCCTCGGACGATTCCGATGCCGACAGCTACGACACCCAGGAAACCCGCTTCCGGCACGACGCGGCCGTAAGCGCCCATGCTATCCTGGAAGGCGAGGACGCCGCGATCCTGGCCGGCATCCGCATGGCATTCGCCGACCGGATCGCCTGGCGCATTCCGCATGGCCGGACGCTGAGCCTCACCTGGTCGCGGGAAGGCTCACACCTCCAGCTTGTCGATGCCGGGGAGGGCCAAAGCCAATGACCCGCCATCCCAAACCCGACGTTGCCCAGGTCATCACCGACCTGATCCTCGAAAAGATCGCCGCCGGCACCGCGCCGTGGCTCAAGCCGTGGTCGGCGACCAGCACCCGCCCCCTGCGCCACAACGGGATCAGCTATTCGGGGATCAACACCTTCTACCTCTGGGCCGTTGCCGAAAGCCGTGGATACACCAGCGCCTACTGGATGACCTTCCGGCAGGCGCTCGAACTTGGTGGTCACGTTCGCAAGGGTGAGTGCGGCTCGTTCAGCGTGTTCTACTCCTCGGCCCGCAAGACCGACACCGATCGCCTGACCGGCGAGGCCACCGAGAAGACGATCCGGTTCATGAAGTGGAACCACGTCTTCAATACCTCGCAAATCGATGGGCTGCCCGGGCACTACTACCCCGAGCCTCCCGACCCGACGGCGATCGGCAAGCTGTCGGCCGGGGTGCGCGACTTTCTCGAGGCGATCCCGATCCGCGTCGTCCATGGCGGCGACAGCGCGCACTATTCGCCCGGGACCGATACGGTCACCCTGCCGGCCCCTTCCGCGTTCCACTCGATCGAGGCATATTTCTCGACCCGCTGCCATGAACTCGGCCACGCCACCGGTGCAACCAAGCGACTCAACCGCCAGTTCGGCAAGCGCTTCGGCGATGACGCCTATGCCTTCGAGGAAATCGTTGCCTTATCTGGACAGTCTGCACCGTGCCTGACGCTCCATTGAACGGTATGTTCTTGGCACAACGCAGGGGGTCATCAGGCCGGATGAAGCGCTATCCATAAGCTGGCGTAGTCCGGCCTGATGGCCACCGTCCCGCAGGCGCGCAACGTGCGCGATCTGGAGTCGGGAGGGGGTCCGGGGGAGGGACTGGCAAGCTGTGGATACTTCAGAGACGCTGATCGTCATTCAGGAACGCCGGGCAGCGGATGGCCTGGACTCCTACATCCCGGTAATCTTGCGAGGTGGAGAGATCTACGATCCAGACCTCGACCGCTACTTCCTCGATCTGCCGTTGAACGGGGCGCGTTCGCGCCATTCGCTGCGCGCCCACGGTTATGATGTCCTGGTCTGGGTTCGCTTCCTCGCCTCCGCGCGCGGCAAGTCTGTCTGGCAAGCCGATACCGATGATGTCGGTGCGTATCATCAGGCACGTCGGCGTAGTGACGCTGAGTTCCGGGTTTCGGCGTCGACGTGGAACCGGGCGGTTGCCTCGCTCGACAAGCTTTATCGATGGGCCGAGCGGGAAGGCCTGATCGAGCGCACACCATTTACCCACCGTCAGGTCTGGCGAAGTTCGCACGGAGGGCGTCGAGCGGCCGTCACGGGCCGCAACGACGCCTATGAACGCGCGGCCCGTCGGTCCGATGTCCGCTTCATCGATCTCACCGATTACCGCGCCTTCCGCGAGGTCGGCCTGCGTGGCCTGACCGTAGAGGGAACCGAGCGTCCTGGAGCACGTGACCGCAATGGCGCGCGCAATGCGCTGTTCGCCGATCTGCTGGTCACCACCGGCCTGCGCCTGGAAGAGGCATCCCACCTGCTCGCTGCCGAGATTCCGGTTGGCGATGCCCGCGCAGAACGGCAGCGGCGGGTCGAACTTCCGGCGGCACTCACCAAGGGGGACAGGGGGCGTGGCATATTGCTGCCGCGCCGTTTGTTGCCGATGTTTGACGCCTATATCGCCGTGGAGCGAGCCGCAGCCGTCGCCAAGTTCGCAAGGCGCCGTGGCTGGGAAGCCATCGACCGCCCGATCTTCATACACCGCCCCTCATTCGGGCCGCGCGCATTGCAGCTGGTTGGCGGTGGCACGATGGACATGGAGGTCGTCACACCGGATGAACGCGCAAGGCTTGTTATTTGCGCTGACGATGGCACGCCCTGCGAAGCAGCGGTGCTCTGGCTGACCGAGGTCGGGCATCCCGTGCTTCCCAACTCGTGGGAAGCGATCTTCGCGCGGGCGAGCCGCCGCTCCATGGATGCCGGCATCCCCGTCCGGGTCAGCCCCCATCAGCTCAGGCATTCGTTCGCGGTCCACATGCTGGCCATGCTGATCCAGCGCCGCCTTGCCGAGGCGGCAGCACCGGTGGGCGCCATGGAAGGTTATCGCCAGTTGGTCGGCGATCCGCTTCAGCAGGTCCAGCGATTGCTCGGCCATTCAAGCCTCGCCACGACCTCGATCTATCTCGATCACCTCGCCAAGCGCGCCGATACCGTCGATGCTGCGGTCGAAGAGCTGTTGGCACTCGTACCGGGCTATCTTCCATCATGACCGCTGCTCCACGCAAAGGGCGCAAGGTCAGTTTCGAGGCCGCCGCGACTGCGCCCGAGGCCGATCCATGGTCGCAGATCAGCACGCTGCGCTTCATGATCGATCCGCCATACGGCGGCGAGTTGCTCGTGGATTTCACCAGCTTGCGGCCACGAGGCCTGGCTCTTGCCTTTGCACGGGGCCTGTTCATGCTGGTTGCTCCGCGCGGCCCCATCTTGGTGCGTTCGTCGATCAAGACATACGTGACGCAGTTACCGAGCTTCTTTGCCTACCTTGCCGGGACAGGCGAACGGATCAACGGCCCGGCAGACCTTCGCGCCGACCATATCGACGGGTTCGAGCGATGGCTCGCCGCCCAGGGCAAGTCGCGGACACACGCGCCGACCTATGTCGCCAAGGTCGTCTCCGTCCTTCGCCGCATTGCGGCCGATAGCCCTGCGCTTGTCGAACCTGGCTTGCGGGAACGGCTGCGCTATGTCAGCTCGCACCCCCACGTTCGCCCGCGTCCACGCGATGCCTATAGCCCCTACGTCGCTCGCCAACTCCGCGATGCGGCACGCGCCGATCTTGTTGCGATCGAGGCGCGCTTGCGGTCGGGGCCGCGTTTCGACGAGGTGCCGGAGATCGAAGGCGCTTACCGCCAAGCCCACGCTGCCATCGAAGCGCGCGGCGTGCTGCACCACCGTGATCCCGCATGTCAGAGCCTGTATAAGCTGCGGTGGATCCGCGAACTGAGCGGCGCAAGGTTCAACCTGAGCCTCCATGCTGCTCACTACCTTACCGCACACGACGTCGTGCCGCTTCTCGTTCTGCTCTCGCTGGAGACGGGGCTTGAGCTGGAGTGCTGCAAGTCGCTCACCATCGACTGCCTGCGCAATGCTTCGGGCGGTACCGTCGATATCGCCTATACCAAGCTTCGTGCCCACGGTGCCGAGCACAAGACCATCCGGGTCCGTGATGGCGGTTCATCGACACCGGGCGGCCTGATCCGGCGGATCATCGCACTCTCCGCCAAGGCCAGGGTGCATAATTCCAGCGACAACCTCTGGGTCTATTATCAGACCAACGAGATCACCGCCGGTATCCGCCATCCACGCATGACGATCGACGCCTGGACGCTGCGTCACGGCATTGTCGATGATGCCGGCAGCCCGCTCTATCTGCGCCTCTCGCAACTACGCAAGACCCACAAGGCCCTGTGGTACCTCAAGACCGAAGGGCACATGGCCCGCTTCGCCGTTGGCCATACCGTCGAGATCGCGGCACGGCACTACGCCGATATTCCGGCACTCAGACCGCTGCACGAGCAGACCGTGGCGGACGCCCTCGAAGAAGCGCTGACCGGTCCAAGGATACTTCCTCCTCCCGACGAGGAGCGTCTGCGCGGCGAGTTGGCGAGCCCCGCTCCGGAAGATGAAGGCGTCTCGCGCGCACTTCTCGACGGCGAACAGGACGTCTGGCTCGCCAGCTGCGGCAACTTCTATTCCAGTCCCTTTGCATCCGCCGGTACCGCGTGCCCCACGCCGTTCTGGGGTTGCCTCGATTGTCGCAACGCGGTCATCACCGCGCGCAAGCTGCCCGCCGTCCTCGCATTCCTCTCCTTCGTCGACGATCAGCGAGCCGGTTTGAGCGCGGCCGAGTGGGCAGCCAAGTTCGGCCATGCCCGTGACCGCATCGTTCGGCAGATACTGCCCGCCTTCGGCGACGATGTGGTGGCAAGGGCCCGGGCGCAGGTCACGACCGAACCTCCCACGGTTTACCTGCCGCCCGAGGCCCGTGCATGACCGCTCTCCAGCTTCTGGCGGAGGCGCGCGATGACCGAGATGTCCTCCCGGTGCTCCTGTCCGCACCGCTGCGGCCCGGCTTCGATCGCGCACATATCTCGCGATATGGCGATCCAGTCTGGGATCTGGCTCCCGGCGTCTTTCGCGACAACGCCCGGCGCTGCCATGTCACGGTACATTTCGACGGCATCGAAGACCCATCCATCGCCGGCGCCCTGCGCCAGATTCTCCATGCACGGCTCAATGTCGATCTGCCCGGCCACCGTTCACGGCTTGAGCCGGCAGGGCTGCGCGGCGAGGCCAACCGGATCTTGCGCTTTTTTGACTTCGTGAAGACCGAACTGGGTCGTTTCGATCTCGGCCGGGTCGATCAGACCTTGGCCGATCGCTATGCCCGCTCTTTGCGCCTTGCCGGGCTGCGTCCGGTTGCCGCGGCAGCGCTGCTGCGGATAATCTTCGATCTGCACGAGTTGCGGCACCACCTGACGACCGCACGCCTATCCTTTGAGCCATGGCCCGGGCGCAGCCCGTTTTCCGTGGCGGGAGCAAAGCATATCGCCGGAGAGAACCGGACGCCACGCATTCCGGAAGCGATCATGACGCCGCTGCTCGCCTGGTCGCTGCGCTATGTGACCTATCATGCAGGAGATATCCTTGCCGCACGTGCCGAACTCGATCGCCTCGAAGCAACGCGTGACCGTCTGGTTGCCGCTGAGGCAGATCTTGATCACGCGGATCGACGGTCGCGGCAACGCCAACGCCTCAACACCCATATAGCCGCCTTGCGGCGGCAAGGGCGCGGGATTCCGATCTGGACCACCCCACACAACGGCACAACGCGGATCGATCCGCAAACCGGCGAAGTCACGCCGCCGATCAACTATCATCTGATCCACCTTCACGCCGGCATCGACGCGCAGGCCGAACCTGCCATGCACCTTGGCCTGAGCACCGGGGCGCCGGACCTCATCGCCGCTGCCATCGCAGAACTCGGCACCGAGATCGGCGGGATGGATACGCCCATTTCGGCCGATCCCGATACTGGCCTGCCCTGGCGCACCCGTTTCGATGCCAAGGTCCTGGCTCTCGAAGAGGTCATGCTGCAGTCGGCAGCCTACGTCGTTTGTGCCTATCTGTCAGGCATGCGGGACAGCGAGATCCAGGCGATGGAGCGGGGATGCCTGTCCATCACCAGAGCAGAAGACGGTGCGATCTTGCGGCATCGCATCAAGTCCACCGCTTACAAGGGCAAGCGCGGCGGCGGCGAGGAGACCGAGTGGGTCACTATCGCACCTGTTGCCGAAGCCATCGCCGTCCTCGAACGGCTTTCCGCGCGGGCGGGGCAAGCGCGCGGGACAACGACCTTGTGGCCGGTTCTCGCGCTCCGGGCCAACACCAAGACGCACGTTTCTGCCGAGATCGTCCGGCAACTCAACCGGTTTCGCGATCATCTCAACGACCGGTTCGGAACGGCGCAGGCACCGATCATTCCTGCCGGCCCCAATGGCGCGCCCTGGCGTCTGACCACACGCCAGTTTCGCCGGACCATCGCCTGGCACATCGCCAACCGGCCCTTTGGGACGATTGCCGGTATGATCCAGTACAAGCACGCCAGCGTTGCGGCGTTCGAAGGCTATGCCGGCAGCAGCCGGTCCGGATTTCGGGGAGAGATCGAAGCCCAGCGCGCGCTTGGCCAGATCGACGATATCCTCGTCTACTTCGACGAGCGGCAAGGTGGTGCGCGCCTTGGCGGACCTGCCGCGAACAGGATCCGAGCCGCACTCGATACTGTTGGCCACGAGTTGGCGCCGCTACCCTCCATGATTGCCGACCGGCCACGCCTGCGCACGATGCTCGGCAGTCTCGCGCGGACATTGCATGTCGGCCCGCTGGCCGATTGCTTCTTTGATCCGGCAACTGCCCTGTGCCTCAACCGCATTTCGGAACCGGGTGCGACCGGACCAATGATCGCCATGTGCGAGCCGGTCCGCTGCCCCAATGCCTGTATTGCCGAACGGCATCGCCCGGCCTGGCAGTGCGGAGTTGACGAGGCGCGGCTGTTGCTGCGCGAGAAGCGGCTTCCAGAACCGCAACGGGTGACGCTTCAGGCCGAGGTGGCAAGGATAGAAGGGATCCTGTCGCAGATCGGTCCCGAAGCGAAGTAAGGCTGATAATCCCCCGCAAGCGTCCAGGGGAAGCCGTCCTGGTCTTGCGGCGTCGACATTCCAGCTGGCGGCCGCAGCCAGCGTGAAGGTTACAGATTGGCGGACATGGTGGCCAGAAGTCGCTTGAACACGGCAACTTCATCGCCCGATATGCCGGCGAGCAACCGTTCATAGACCACATCGGCTTCCGCTCTGAGCGCGGGCAGGATGCCGACCGCCTTGGGACGCAGGTGCAAGGTCCACACCCGCCGATTGCCTTCCACAGCCCGGCGCTCGACGTAATCCGCCTTTTCGAGTTGGTCGATGACGTGACCGACGCTGGCGCGTTCCAGTTCGAGGCATTTGGCCAGCTCGGTCTGGGTCAGACCGGGGGTGCGGAAGATATAGGCGAGAGCGCGCCATTGGGTTCGGGTCAGCCCGAACTTCGCGGTTGAGGAATCGAACACGCGGCGCAGCTTGCGCGGAACCTCCTCAACCAGGAACACCAGCCCATCGGCCTCGGTGAGGTAGCTCTGCTGGTCGGACGTGTTCGCCATGTCACGGCTCATAGCTTCCGATTGGCCAAAAGGACAGCCTTTACTGTAAGGCATCATACAGTAAGATAGAAGCATGTCGAATCCGCCCGTCACCCTGTCCGGCCATTCCGGCCATGCCATCGCCGCCCTGATCGAAGGCCCCGAGCAGGGTATGCCGGTGCTGCTCGCCCACGGCGGCGGGCAGACCAAGCGGGCGTGGAAGCGGGTGACGACGATGCTGGCCGATCACGGCTTCCGCGCCATCGCGCTCGATCTGCGCGGGCATGGCGACAGCGCCTGGGCCGATGACGGAGCCTATGACATTGTCGATTTCGCGGGCGACCTGATTGCGATTGCCGGTTCGCTCGACCGCAAACCCGCGCTGATCGGAGCGTCGCTTGGCGGGCTTGCCGGGATCATGGCCGAAGGCGAGGTTGCGCCTAGCAGCTTCGCGTCTCTGACCTTGGTGGACATCACCCCGCAAATGGAAGCGGGCGGGGTGACGCGGGTGGTCGGCTTCATGGCCGCCCATGCCCGCGAGGGCTTTGCTTCGCCCGAGGAAGCGGCGCGGGTGATCTCTGAATATCTCCCCCATCGCCCGAGCCGCAAGGCTTCGTCCGGCCTTGCCCATTATCTGCGGCAGAAGGGCGACGGACGCTATTACTGGCATTGGGACCCAGCGTTCATCGACGGCATCATGCGCCGCCATGCCGAGCGCGGCGACAGCAGCGACTTCGGGCGCACCGAATTGGGCGAAGCCGCGTCGCAGCTTGCGCTTCCGGTCCACCTGATCCGGGGCGGATCGAGCGATCTGGTGTCGCCCGAGGCCGTGGCGCATTTCCGCGCGCTCGTGCCGCATGCCGCCTACAGCGACATCGCCGATGCGACGCATATGGTGGTCGGCGACCAGAACGACGCCTTTGGCGACGCGATCCTCGATTTCCTTGTGCGGACGCACGGCAAGGAGTGTGCGGCATGAGCGAGCGACCACCAAGAATGGACCTCGAACAGCTCCGCACGATGTTGCACATTGCGCCATTTCACCAATGGCTGGGGCTGGATATCGCCGAACTGACAGACGAGGCGCTGATCCTTGAAATGCCGTGGCGCGACGAGATCGTCTCCAACCCGATGATCGGATCGGCGCATGGCGGCATCCTTTCCGCGCTGATCGACCTGACCGGGCTTTACACGATCAACGCGCTCGGCGGATCGGCGCGGGCTACTTCCGACATGCGGGTCGATTTCCACCGCCCCGCCACCTCGGGACCGCTGCGTGCGATTGGGCGGGTGGTCAAGCTGGGCAAGCAGATCAGTGTCGCGGAGACCCGCATCGAGGATGCCGAAGGGCGATTGCTGGCCAGCGGGCGGGGTGCCTATGTCGGCTAGGTTCCGAATCTATAGCGGCGCAGCGTCGGTGCTGGCTCTGGCCGCGTGCGTCCCGGTTCCCCATCCCGGAACCCGGCCCGCGTTGCGCACTGCCGAGACAATCGAGGCGGGCCAGACGCTCGCCGCGCGTGGCAACACGGCCTGGCCGCCCGACCAATGGTGGCGCTTGGCGGGCGATCCGCAACTGACCGCGCTGATCGAGGAGGGCCTCGCCAATTCGCCGCAGGTCGCTGTGGCAATGGCGCGGGTCAGGCGCGCCGAAGCCGAGGCGCAGCGGATCGGAGCCGCGCGGCTCCCCTCGATCGGTGCCGAGGCCGAAGGCGGCCTGCGCCGCCAGAGCGGCAACAACGGCATCCCTGCCCAGTTCTTACCCGATGGCTGGAAGGATTACGGGCAAACGTCGCTGAGCTTCGGCTTCGACCTCGACCTGTGGGGGCGCAACCGCGCCGCCTTTGCTGCAGCGACTTCGGATGCTCGCGCGGCGGTGGTCGATGCGGCGCAGGCCCGCCTGGTGCTGTCGGTCGCGATAACCGCCGCCTACGCAGAACTCGGTCGCCATTACCGCGAGCGCGACAACGCCGCAGCCACGCTCGCCAACCGCCAGGCGATGCGCGACATTGTCGTCCAGCGCCAGCGCAACGGGCTCGACAACCTCGCCAGCCTGCGCCGTGCCGATGCCGAGGTCGCCGGAGCAGAGCAGGATCTGGCCGCAGTTGACGAGAACATCGGCATCCGGCGCAATCAGCTGGCCGCGCTCCTGGGTGCTGGCCCCGATCGGGGGCAGTCGATCACCCGTCCGCCACTGGCGCCTTCAACGCCCGGCGGGGTTCCCGCCGGTATCACCACCGACCTGCTCGGCCGGCGTCCCGATATCGTCGCCGCGCGCGAGCGGGTCGAGGCCGCCGCGAGCCGGGTCAAGGTCGCGCGGGCCGGATTCTTTCCATCGATCAACCTCAGGGCGCTGATTGGCCTGCAGGCGCTGGGGCTTGGCAACCTCGTCGATTCCGGCTCGTTGTTTGGAAGCGTCGGCCCGGCAATCAGCCTGCCGATCTTTCAGGGCGGTGCACTGAAAGCGCAATATGGCAGTGCCGAGGCGGCCTATGATGAGGCCGTTGCGAACTACAACCAGACCGTGGTCACCGCCTACCAGCAGGTCGCCGACGCGGTTACCCAGCGCGACGCGGCGGACAAGCGACTGAGCGCGGCCCGCACCGCACTGGCCGCCAACGAAGATGCACTCGGCCTGGTGCGCACACGCTACGAGGCCGGGCTTGCCAGCTATCTCGACGTGCTCGCGAGCGAACGCGGCGTGCAGGATCTTCGCCTCGCCGTCATCGGCCTTGAGACATACCAACGCGGCGCGACGCTTGCGTTGATCCGCGCACTAGGCGGCGGGTTCGGCGCGGCCACTACCCAATCATCAGGACAGACCGACCAATGAGCGATACCGCGACACAAGCTGCCGAAGTCGATCCGGAACGGTCCGCCTTTCGCAAGACCCGCCGGACGATGTGGCTCAAGCGCCTGGGCATCGCGCTGGCAATCGCGGCGCTTGCCTGGGGTGCGTGGTATGTGTTGGTCGCCCGCAACTATGTCAGCACCGACAACGCCTATGTGAACGCGCGTATGGCGCAGGTCACCCCGCTGGTCGCAGGATCGGCCATCGAGGTGCTCGTCGAAGATACGCAGCAGGTGAAGGCCGGGGACGTCCTGGTCCGGCTCGATCAGGCCAATGCCAGGATCGCCGTCGCGCAGGCTGAAGCCGATCTTGCCGCTGCTCGCCGCAAATTCGGCCAGACCGTTGCGACCAACAGCGCGCTATCGGCCCAGATCGATACCTCAAGCGCCGGTCTCGTCCAGGCCCAGGCACGGCTTCGCACCGCGCAGGCGGAATTCGAAAAGGCAAGGATCGATTTGCAGCGCCGGGAGGCCGTCATTGCCAGCGGCGCGATCTCGGGCGAGGAACTGACACAGGCGCGCAAAGCCTATGCCGCGGCAAGTGCTGCGCTTGAAGCAGCACGTGGCGGCATCTCGGAAGTCGTTTCAGCCCGCCGGGTTGCACAAGGGCAACTCGCCGCCAACGATGCCCTGGTGCGCGGCTCCAGCGTGGACACCGATCCAGCGGTTCAGGCGGCCAGGGCCCGACTTGACGCGGCTTTGCTTGATCTCCAGCGTACCGAGATCCGAGCACCGGTCTCCGGGGTGGTGAGCCGCCTGCAAATCCAGGTCGGCCAGCGCCTGAGCCCCGGCCAGACGATCATGACCATCGTACCGATCGACAAGCTCTACGTCGATGCCAACTTCAAGGAAGGTCAACTGGGGCGCGTTCGCCCCGGCATGGCTGTGACCCTCAAGTCCGATCTCTACGGCGGCGTTGTCGTCTATCACGGCAAGGTCACCGGCCTCGCCGGCGGGACCGGCTCGTCGATGGCGATCATTCCCGCGCAGAACGCGACCGGGAACTGGATCAAGACCGTTCAGCGCCTGCCGGTGCGGATCGAACTCGATCCTGCCGAACTGCGTCAGCACCCTTTGCGCGTCGGGCTGTCGATGGAAGTCGAGATCGATGTCTCGGGCCAGTGACCTGCAATGAGCGAACCCTCACGCTCAAGCGCGGGGATCGCCCCGTCGCGGCAACTGGTCGCAGGCCTGGTGCTGGCTTTGGCCAATTTCATGGTCATCCTCGACCTGACCATCGCCAACGTCTCGATCCCGCACGTCGCGGGCAATCTCGGTATCACGCTCGAACAAGGCGCCTGGATCATCACTTCCTATGCGGTCGCCGAGGCGATCTGCGTCCCCTTGACCGGATGGATCGCCGGTCGCTTCGGGTCGGTGCGCACTTTCCTGCTCAGCATGGTCGGGTTCGGCATCTGCTCCTTTCTCTGCGGCATATCCGTTACAATGGGTATGCTGGTCGCGAGCCGGATCGGTCAGGGAATCTTCGGCGCCTTCCTGATGCCGATGTCGCAAACCTTGCTTCTCAGTGTTTTTCCGCCCGAGAAGCGCAATATGGCGATGGGATTGTGGTCGGTCACCCTGCTGATGGGCCCCGCCGTCGGCCCGATGATCGGTGGCTATCTCACAGACAATTTTTCCTGGCACTGGATCTTCCTGATCAACGTACCGGTTGCAATTTTGTGCATCGTCGTGGGATTTGCCCTGCTCAGGCCGATCGAGACCGAGCGACAGATCCTGCCCATCGACTTCGTAGGCCTTGGCTTGCTGGTCCTCTGGGTCGGCTGCCTGCAACTCGTGCTCGACCTTGGCCGCAACCATGATTGGTTCGCCGATCCGATGATCGTGGCGCTGTCGATCGCTTCGTTTGTCGGCTTCCTGCTGTTCGTGATCTGGGAACTGGGCGAAGATCACCCGATTGTCGACTTGCGGGTGCTCCGCCACCGGGGCTTCAGCGTCGCCCTCACGGTGCTGTCGCTCGCCTTCGCAGGCTACTTTGCGGGATTTGTCATTGTTCCCCAATGGCAGCAGGCCTGGCTCGGATTTCCGGCGACCGCCGCCGGCCTGTCCTCATCGTTTTCGGCCATGGGCGGACTGATCACCGCGCCGCTTGTGGCCTATCTGATGAGCCGTCTCGACCCGCGTCTCCTCGTTTCAGGCGGCGTTGCCTGGATCGCAGCGATGGCCCTCCTGCGCACGACCTGGACGACGGATTCGGACTTCTGGACCCTCAGTCTGCCGCAGTTCGTTCAGGGACTCGGCGTCACCTTCATGATGCTCCCGCTCATGACCTTGACGCTCAACACGGTTGACGAGAACGAGGTGGCATCGGCTGCCGGCCTTCAAAGCTTCATGCGCACGATTGCGACCGCCGTGGCGACCTCGATCACACTCTCCTACTGGGGAGATACCCAGCGCCTCGCGCGCAGCGATGCGGTGGCAGTCCTGCAGCCGGAAGCGGCGCAGGCAAGCCTTGCGGGACTCGGCTTCCCGCCAGACCAGGTACGGCAAGTTCTCAGCAATATGGTCGACCTGGAAGCGACAACCATGGCGCTCATCCATACCTTCTGGGCGACCACCGCCATCCTCATCTTTGCCGCGTGTCTCATCTGGCTTGCCCCGCGGCCCGCGAAGACTGGCGGGATGCCGATGGGGCATTGACGCGCCGCCATTCATGGGCGCTGGTTCATCCAATAGCAGCATTTGCCCCGCCACAGGCGGGGCGGGAGAGGTAGAGGAGGCGTGTAGCGGGTGACGGGCTGAAGGAGCGGAAGAGAGTTTCCCTCCGCCCGCCATGGAGACCCGCCATGTCCCGATCCCACCCCGCGACGCCGCGTGCCGACGTCTATTCGCGCATTACCTCCGAGATTGTCTCTGCCATCGAAGTCGGTGCCGGCGACTGGCGCATGCCCTGGCACCATGATGGCGCTGCCACGACCCGTCCGCAGAACGTCACCTCCCGCCGTCGCTATCGCGGCGTGAACGTGCTGGCGCTCTGGATTGCCGCTGAAGCCAGCAGCTACTCCAGTGGCCTTTGGGGAACCTATCGGCAGTGGGCCGCGCTTGGTGCTCAGGTTCGCAAAGGCGAGCGCGGAACGACTGTCGTTTTCTGGAAGCAGGCCGCATCGCGCGCCGATGACGATCATGATGATGGCGAAGCCGGACCCGGTCGCATGTTCGCCCGGGCCTTCACCGTGTTTAACCTCGCACAGGTCGAGGGCTATGAACCCGCTCCTGTCGCGGTATTGCCCGAGAGCGAGCGGTTCGAACATGCCGAGGCATTCGTCGCGGCTCTGAAGATTCCTATCACCGAAGGCACCTACGATGCGCACTACCGGATCGATCTCGATCACATCTTCATGCCAACCTTTTCCGCGTTTCGGGATGCATCGGCCCAGATGGGCACCCTTCTGCACGAAGCTGGCCACGCCACGGGCGCAAAGCACAGGCTCGACCGCAATTTTGCCGAGAGGTTCAAGCGCGACAGCCTGGCGATCGAGGAGATCTGCGCCGAACTGACAGCTTCGTTCGTGCTCGCCGACCTCGGGATTGCCCATCATCCGCGCGCCGATCATGCCGCATACGTGGCATCGTGGTTGCGCGTGCTGAAGGACGACCCTCGCGCCATTTTCACCGCCGCCAGCAAGGCACAGGCCGCTGCCGACTGGATGCACGCCCAGCAACCCCAGCCCGAGGAGTTGGCGGCATGACACGCGTCCGGAAAATTGGCGTCGGAAGTCAGATTAGGGCTGGACTGTCAGGATATGTCGCCTCACTCTGTCAGGCGACGCTGTGCGCCGAATACGGCCTGCCCAACGAACTCCATGACAGCCACGCCTCCTACATCCATCACTGGATGAAGATCCTGCGCGGGGACAAGACCGCGATCATCCACGCAGCCGCCAAGGCCGAGCAGGCGGTCAAGTGGCTGCGCCAGTTCGATCCGGCACTGGCGGGCGAACTCAAGGAGGCGGCCTGACGATGATCGGTGCCCACTCGCGGCGTGAGCGGGAAGGGGAGGGGGTGAGGACCCGGCGCGCCATGAGGCGCGAAGGAGACCCCCACCATGAACTACGATCTCGACTTTCGCTATCGCCGCGCGCTGCAGCCCGACGGCCTCGCAACGATACCGACCGCAACCCAGGCCGTGGTCGACGCCATGCAGGATGCGCGCAATGCCGGCGTCGATCCGGCCCGCGATCCCGCCATCATCCTGCTCGCCCGCCATGTCGGCCGTCTGGCGCTTGGCCATGCCCCCGACGAGACCTTCACCGAAGACACTGCGCTGCGCCGCCAGTGCATCGCCAGGATCGACGAATTGAAGTCCAAGCCTGCGCTGGTTGCGCTCGCGCGTCGCGGAATTGGTTACGATCCCGAAGCCAAGCGCGCCTTCCACCGCGAGGCCCGTTCGGCACTCCGGGTCGCGGCGCGGCACCTCGGACTCGATCCCGACCAGTTCGACCTGCGCAGCAATTTTGCGGGGCCCGCCGTCTCGGGCGAGATCACGCTTCATGGCGACGAGATCTATGTTCAGGTCTCGATCCCCTGCATCCGTCCGGGCCGCGAGGTCATGTTCCGCCGCTGCAAGGGACGCCAGGACTACCTCGGGGACCGCAACCACTTCTGCGACATCGCCGTGCTCGCCGCCCCGCAGACCTTCCGCTCACTGGTCGTTCGCGAGACCGGCCTTTCCATCAACCCGCGCGAGCAATCGCTGCTCTAGGAGAAAACCCCATGGGTTGGCTGTTCATGTCACGGGGCGGGATGTCGCCGTTCGCCACGCCGAAGGCCTATTTCGACAACCAATGCACCTATCCGCCCGACCCCGACAAGGGCCGTGAGACGGGATTGCGGGTGCTCAAGTCGACGGTTCGTTCGGGCGCCTACTACGCCGCTTGCCAGAGTTACGACGCCGAGGGACCCAAGGAGACCTTCGCCATCATCTGCCTGGTCAAATGGAACCCCGGCGCGCGTAGCGGCGAGGAGTTCGGGTACAAGGACCTCACGGAAACGATGGGCCCTTATCACTACGATTGCCCGGCCTCGATCCTCGATCTGCTCGGACCTCCCGGCAACGAACACGCCGCGAACTGGCGTGAGGCTTGCCGGGCGCGGCTCGCATTGACCTCGCGCCGCAAGCCCAGGCCCGGCGATATGTTGGTTCTGGCCGAGCCGCTCATGTTCACCGACGGGCAGAGCGAACGCAGCTTCCGGGTGGTCCAGTCTGGCAAGAAAACCGTGCTGCGCCGTGTCAGTGACGGGATGGGGGTCAAGATCAGCAGGCTGATGAGCCGCGCCTGGACGATCGTTCCGCCTCCCGCTGCGCCATCAGCGTCGTGAACGAGCAGAAGGCCAGTGCCACCATGTCCGACGAACCCGCCCCCGAACGCTCACTTAAACGCGGGCGTCTGTGCAGCATCGAGAATGCCAACCGCGTGGCCACCCGCGTTGCCGAGCATATCGCGACCGACACGGCCGTGGTGAAGACAGGAAACCCGCTGCAGCCGTTCCGGGTGGTGCTGGCGAGCAAGGCCACGCCGGGGCGCACCGTCTCTCGGGTCGTCACCTGCAATGATGACGAGCCCGAGGTTCAGTAGGGCTCCGGGCCGCGCTCGACGAACCACGATTGCCCGAGTTCGAAGTCTGCGCTGGCCGAGACGACCGGCCCGTCGGGTGCCTCGGCGACATAGGGCGAGACCAGATCCTTGCGGCGCACCCGCGAGCGGCTGAGCCACGCCGCGGTGCGACCGCGCGCTTTCAGCATCGCCAGCAGCCAATCCATCGCATCGGCCATCTCGACGACGCCGCGCCCGGCGAGGCAGAAGTAGATCGCCCGCTGGAAATCGTCGCACGAGTTGCTGAGGATCGCGGCGAGCTTGGCCCGCCCGCCCGGCGCGTTCTCATGCACGAGCGACACCGCTTCGCGCAGTTCGCGCACCGAGAAGTAGGCGTCATCGACCCCGACCCCGATGCAGAGTGCCGCAATGGCCCGGCGAGCAGGCAGCACGTTCAAGTCGCACGAGGCGTCGCGCAGCTCGATGTCGAGATCGAAATGGTCGGTGTGGGCGCCGATGGGCATCGCAAAGTTCCTTTCGAGAAAGAACGTAGCGTGAACGCTCAAGCGCCGTCAACCAGCAGGCGGAGGGGAGGGGGAGCGCATCGGTCGATCATTGCAAAGGAGAGTTTGATGACCCAACTTGCTACGACGGCCCCTGCCGACACCGACCGCACCGCCGAGATTGCGGCGCTCAACGATGCGGCCCGTGCGGGATCGCTTGTGACCTCGAAAACCGTGTTCACGCGGGCGCTCGCGGATATTCTCGCTGGCGAGGACCCTGATCCGGATACGCGGCAGTTCAACCTGATGATGGGCCAGTGCGCGCTGCGGCGGTTGATCAATGAGACGCCGATCGATCCCGGCAACGATCCGCATGGCGAACGCGATTTCGGTGTGGTCGAGCATCAGGGGCACAAGATTTTCTGGAAGGTCGATGTCTACGCCAACGATGGCACGTTCGCCTGGGGATCGGAGACGCCTTGGGACGCACAGCAGAGCTTCCGCGTCGTGACCGTAATGCTGGCGAGCGACTGGTGACGCGATGAGCCGATATTCGCTGAAGCCGCTGACCCATCGTGCGGATTTGTTCGAAGTAGCGGTTGGGTGGGATGCCGGGCTCGACACCTACTTCGTCATGGCGTTCGGCGGACCTGATTCGGCCCGCGAGCCTGCAATTCGGTTTAGGCGCGGAACGAGCCTTCGCGACATAACCAGTTCCAAGGGGCTCATCGGCATCGCCCGCACACTTGCGGAAATACCGGATGATCTGGCTGCGAGATTACACCTCGACAGGCTCGCCGAGCCGCATAACCCAGAAGCGCCGATCAGCCGGCTGATGGCCGAACTGCTGGCACGGTCGCCATCAATTAGCGACTGATCTGCTCCGCTGCCAAGTTTAATGTGCGGCGGCATGCGGCGTATTGAGCGCAAACAAGGTGGCGAGAATTTCCAACCAGTACCATGTTTCAGAACAGGTTGCGACCTAGCCGACTTCGGCTGATGTTGCTGCCATTGCGGTCGCTAAGCTGTTGGCGCTCCTTTCGGTTCGCTATCGCCGTAACTGTGCATAGCATAGACCTTCTGCGTTTCAGGACTCGAAAAAGAACCTAAAGTGAACATATGCTTCCAGCGGAGAAAGCATGAAGAAGATCGGTCGAAGCGACATCATAGGCCAGCGCGGTATGGCTCACATTGACGGCGTGGTCCATGCGATGGGTTACGTCTTCTACCCGACCGGCGGCGTCGAGGCCGGCATCGACGGCTACATCGAGCTTCGGGACGAACAAACGGAGGTGGTCGGCAATCTCCTGCTGCAGGTCCAAGGCAAATCGACCGAGCGCCAGCGTCTTCAGGCGGAGACCGATGACAGCTTCGAGATCCCGTGCTCCGAGAACGATATCTCCTACTGGCTGCACGGCACTGCCCCGGTTCTGCTCATCGTCGTCTTGCCGGAGCGCGGCACTGCCTACTGGAAATCGATCAAGGAGTGGTTCAGGGACCCCGAACGGCTGAAGGCGCGGAAGGTCGTCTTCGACAAAAACAACGACGTGTTCGACCGCAACGCGAAACAGGCTATAGCGGCAATTGCGCTCGCTACTGCGCCAGGCGCGGTCGCCCCGAGTACGCGCATCCAGGAAGACTTGCTGGTTAACCTCCTTGGGGTTTCGTTCGGCAAGACGCTATACTGGGCTCCCACAGACCATGCCACAGACAAGAGCTTCGGTGCGGCGCTCCGCGAGATCGATCCCGATGCTGGCGGAGAGTGGATCGTGCGGAGCAAATCTGTACTTTCCTTCCATGACTTGGACCGCTGGCCTTGGAACAAGCTGTGCCAAGCGGAAGCGATGGAGGAGTTCGGCTCCGACGAGTGGGCGGATAGCGAGGACGAGGATCGGCAGCGCGACTTCGTGGCGCTAATGAACCGGGCCATGGGGCGGTTCGTTCAGTCCACGCTCTGGCATGACCGCGAAAGCGGTGCGTACTACTTCCGAAAGCCCCGCGACCGCGACAAGCTCCGATATGCCTACAAGCGCCTGAAGAGCTTCGTTCCACGGGACGTCGTAAAGCGATACGGGAAGCGGCGCGACGACCCCACGCAGCCTGCCTACTTCCGGCACTCGGCGTTCCTTCACCGGTTCACCAGGCTTGGAAGCAAGTGGTATGCGGAGATTACGCCGACCTACCATTTCACGAGGGACGGCTACAAACCTGATAAGCTTTTCGGGGGAGAGCGGCTGAAGAAGATCAAAGAACTCGAGAACAACGCGGCGGTCATGGGACAGTTTGTGATGTGGAGGCACTTTCTCACCACCCATGGCGCGGCAACGCTCTACGCCGACCAGTATCCGTTCCTCGGCTTCTCGGCGCTCGATCCGCTGTGCCTCGAGGTCGGCGTTCCTGATGATCTCTGGAAGTCGCAGGAGGGTGACCCGGACTCCCCGCTGTTCGACTGGGCACAGGCGGAAGCGGCCTCGTGAAGTTGAGCCACCTAACCGATCCGCCCCTCGAGTTCGGCGGGGCGATGCGGCATGTCGATATCAGGTTTGGCCTGATGGACTACGGTCCGTTCGATGCCGGCATGGAAGGCGCGCCGAAGCGCATCAAGGTTGGCATCGTCGGAAGCGCCGAGACCGTCGAAGGCACCGCCCGCTGGCTGGAGAGCTGTCGATCCGGGTTCGAGGCCAAGGCCAGCCGCCAACCCAACCTATTTCCGGCCTTCCCTGGCCTGTCTTTCGAGGAAGCGTTCCGGTGCGAGTTCGTCACTTCGGACGAACTCCAGCGCGTTCTGCCGCCAAAGGAGATCGCGAGGCTGGCTGCCATTCCGGGGCAGCGGGAAATGACAAGGGCCGTCGTGGAGAGCATCGCCGACGAGATCGGCGTGCTTTCCGAGCGGACGATGAAGCCGGATGTAGTACTGGTCGCGTTGCCGGTCGAGATAATCCAGCGGACCTATAACGCCAGAGCGGCGACTTCGTCTGAGAACGATGAGGAAGGTCCGGACGAAAGTGGTCCCGAACTCGACTTTCGGGGTATGCTGAAGGCGTCCTGCATGCGGCTACATCTGCCGATCCAGCTTCTGTGGCCCACGACCTTCGATCCAGCCTACAAAATCCCGCGCAAGCTGAAAGAGAACAGTGACCGCCGGACGCAAGACCCGGCCACGATTGCTTGGAATCTGTTGACCGCAATCTACTACAAGGCGGGAGGGCTACCTTGGCGACTCGCTCGGGATGCGCGACAATTGCGGACATCGTTTGTCGGGCTCAGCTTCTACCGCTCGATCGATGGCGAGCATGTCCATACCAGCACCGCACAGATGTTCGACGAGCGTGGCGAGGGTCTGATCCTACGTGGCGGTCGTATGGTGGAGAGCGAGGAGGATCGACGGCCGCATCTCACAGCCGAAGACGCCTACGAACTGCTCCGCAACTCTCTTAAGGTGTTCCGACAGCAGCACGGCCACTATCCGGCGCGAGTCGTGCTTCATAAGACATCGCGGTTCGATCGGAATGAGTTGGCCGGCTTCCACAAGGCAATCGACGAGCGCAACATCGACTATGCCGACCTGATCTGGGTGCAGAAGTCGATGACACGACTCTACCGGCTCGGTGTGTATCCGCCGTTGCGAGGATCGCTGCTCCGCTTCGAGAAGGACCAGGCCCTCCTCTACACCCGTGGCAGCGTCGAGTTCTTTAGGACGTATCCTGGCATGTATGTCCCTAGACCACTGATGCTACGGTGCCAGGCGCTGGGCCAGCCGCTACAACATGTGGCGGCTGAGATGCTGGCCTTGACGAAGATGAATTGGAACAACACCCAGTTCGACAACGGCCTGCCCATCACGATCGCTGCCGCGAAGCAAGTGGGCGAGGTGTTAAAGTACGTCCCCGATGGTCAGGAGATTGCTCCTCGTTACAGCTTCTACATGTAGAGCGCTCCAAGCTTGAAGCTTTTAGCTCAAACGCAGACATTGCCGAGGGGATCATCTACGCCCGTAGCGGGCGAATACGCGGCGTACTGTAGCCTGCCCCTCGGCATCGAGTACGTAATCATTAGCAAGATCCGACCGGTCATACAGTCCAAACTCGTCAGGCGACCGGGCAAGCTCGTAACCAGACGCGTCGAGCCAGATGACTTCGTCCGCACCGGCCATCGGCAGGACATTGTAGCGTTTCATGGCGCCGGTCGTCCCCGTCAGCTCGGCTTCCTCCGGCACGGCCTCGGCGCGCACCCGTTCGCGGGCAGGCAGACTCCGTTCCCAGGCCAGAAACTGCTGGGGGTCGATCAGGTCTTCGGAGGTCGGTGCGTCGACCTCGTTGCCTAGCCAATCCTCGAATAAGGGCCTCAGTGCTTCGGCATCCTCGCGCGTCTTGGCTCGCCACTGCGCCAACGCGAAGGCAACGAAGGGATCGAGCGTTCCCCAGCGCAGCAGCTCGCGTGCCCAGAAGCCGAACCAGGGGAGACCGGTAGTCTCTTTCCAGTCGGCAAGCGAGGGAACCGCCAGCGGATCACCGGCACCTGCGGTCCATTTCTGAGCGACGACCGCACCGATCGCGACCCCCAGACGAAATTCGAGATTATCGGCGACGAAGCGCTGTCGCGCCCGTAGTTCACCGGCGGCGGGCACGGCCCCCTCGGGACCGCGCATCCACCAGCCAAGAACGTCGGTCCAGTTATCGAGGATGGTCTGGTCGGTGACGGTGTCGCGGACGCGGAATCCGAAGCCGCGATCCTCCTTCAGCAATTCACCCAACGTCTCGAACCGCGCTAGGCGCTGGGCTGGTGTCTCGGTGCCATAATCAACGGCCGCCGCCAAGAGATCACCAAGTTCCGGCGCAATCGCTTCAAAACGTCGCCCGACATAGGGCGAGAAGCCATATTGATAGAGGCGCCGCCGTTCGTCGGCATCGGGATAGATATCCTCGACGATCGCGCGTCCACGCCGCACGATCGCCAGTTCGAGCCAGGCCTCTTGCGCAGCGGCAGCGACAGTGAAGGTTTTTTGCCACAGCATCGCGAGCTTGGCCTCGGCCTGCGCGCCGTCGAGCGCAGGATTGAGGAGGCTCAGTTCCTCCAGCGCGGTCATGACGAAAGCATCGAGTTCGTCGACGGTGTCTGCCAATCGCGCTAATCCGCCGCTCGCGCCGGTTCCGGCATCATCGCTGACTTCGCCCGGCTTGACCTGTTCCAGCCAGTCAAGAAAGCCCTCGTCGGTCAAATGCCCAAAATAGACCCGCGCCTTGTCGCGCAACTCCTGGAGCAGCATGGCGAGCGGACTGAGCGTTGCGTCGCCAGCCAGTTCATCGAGCCGGAGCTTTTCACGCAGGGCGTCATAATCCTCACGCAGGGCGTCCATCTGGTTGCGCTGGGTCTGTTTCTGCCCATTTGCGGTGGTAGCGATGGTGGTTGGCAACGCGATCAGCGTCAGACCCTCCATGCCCCGTGTCGCGCCCGGGCGTCCGGCACGACCGGCGAGGTTGCGGAACTCGGCCGGGGTGTAGGGCGTGATGATCGGCTCCTGCTTGACGTTATCGTAGGCGCTGCGCTTGAGCGAGGTCACGAAGATGATGTCGAACGGCAGGTTCACGCCTTCGGTGAGCGTGGCGGTTGCGACCGTGATCGGGCAGATCTTTTCGTCGATCAGCGCCACCATCAAGCGGCGTAGGCGCTGCGGCATCTGGCCGTGGCTGGTCGCGATGCCGCGATCGAGCAGCGTCACTTCGTAGGACTCCGGCCCACAATAATCGACGCAGGCGGCCCGCGCCTCGGCAAACAGCGCGCCGCCCATGCCTTCCGGCGGCACGAAAGCCGGGAGCCCTTGCCAGGCCGGGAGAGCGAACGACTGGACATACCAGCCCATCGTCTGCTCGGGTTCCTGCGCGAGCGAGATCAGGATGCGGCGATCGGTCGCGGCAAGGTGGAGCGCGGTCCACAAGACGGTGACCTGGTTGAAGCGGTTGAGGCTCGAGCGCATCTGCGCCGGCAACTGCGCCATCGGCGGGATCGTCAGGTTGAGATACACCGGTGCGTCCCGACCCTGCACATAAAGCGGACGGCCGTTCATCAGTTCGAGCAACATGGTGCTGCGCCGTTCCGATGCGGTTTCGAGAACGCCGATAACCTGCCGGGTGCTGCGATAGCGTGTTCCGATCGCAGCGGCCTCGCCATGCCCTTCCATCCACCGCGCGACGGGCCCGGCGGCACCGCCTGCGACTGCGGTCAAGGCGATCCGTGTGATGTCGGGGGCCTGCGTGAGCAATCGGGCGACGAAACTCTCGAGCCGCAACGACCGGCTGCTGTGATCGGCGAAGTCGCTCCGGCCGCTTTCGGTATCTTCGGGGAGTACCTGGTGGGCCTCGTCGACGATCAGCAGCTTCAGCCGGCTGAGCAGCAGGGGCGCGAGATAGCGCATGAGCGCATCGGCCTTTTCGACGGTGGCGATCAGCACCGTAGGCCGGTCGGCATTCAGCCAATAATCTGTGATGCCCCAGTCGGCGCCGCCATAAAGGCCTGTAATGATGAGATCGCGGCCAAGTTCGGCGGTCAGCTTGGCCTCGACTTCCCCGGCGAGCGCGCGCGACGGCACGAGGTAGAGCGCGAGCGGCACGACCTCGCCATGATCGCGCAGCAGCAGTTCCTTCACCAAGCCGAGATTGGCAACGAGCGTCTTGCCCGAGCCGGTGGGTGTGCAGAGCGCAAAGGAGGAGTTTTCGAGCAGGCGCGTGAGGCCGGCACGCTGCGACGACCAGAGGATACCGCGACCGCGTGAGAATTGGTCGCGCGCGAACGCGAGCATGCGCGGCATGCGCTCGACATTGAGTTCGCCAAGGGCGCGGACCGAACGATAAATGCTGGCGTTGGCGAAACGCTCGCCGACCTGCCGTAACAGGCTGACCAGCAGCGCCACATCGTCGCTGAATGTGCGTACGGCCATGGCGTCGAGTGCCTTGAGCTTGGCGGCGGCTTTGGCGAGGCGGCCATCATCACCCCGCCTAATCGAATCCGCGTAGAGACCGAGCGCACGGACCAGTTCGACCGTGAAATACCAGGACAGTCGATCGTCTTCGGCCTGCTCCAGGATTTGGCGCGAAGACCCAACATCGGTCAAATCGCCGTTCTGGTCCCAAAACGCCATCGCATGGACAAGCACGGCGTCGAAATCGGCGCGGAAAAAGTCCGCGAACAGGCGAGCCCCCTCCTCTTCGAGATCGAGTTGACCCAGCAGTCCCGACGCCATGGCGGGCAAGCCGCCCAGCTGAAACGCCGCGCCGGCCAGCAATTCGATCGGGGCGATCTTCCTGATAGCGTCAGCGGAGCGCGCCAGCCATTCGAGGATTTCGCCGGCACGCCGATAACAGTCGATCGCGCGCGGAGCGTCATGGCCTTCGATTTCGGCGAAGATCTCGGCGGCTTGCAACAGGCTGCGTGCATCTGCCAACTGGGCTTCCGAGTCGGCATTGTTCCAGCCGATCGTATCGACCTGCCAGCCGATCTGAAGGCAGCGGACATAGGAGCGTGCCTGGTTGGCCGATATCTCGTTTTCGAGCGCGAGCCCGATGCGGGCTCCGTTCGCGATTTCTAGACGTTGGGGATCGTGCGCCGGCATCAGATTGGCCAGAGGGCGTTATAGACGCCGTCGATCAGTTTATCGCCATCTTTGAGGATTAGTTCGACCACCTGCAGGTCGTGCGTCGCAGTGTAGTCCTCTGGCACCGCGTCCCAAGGTATTAGCGAGTGGGTCGCCTCCCGGCTCGGCACATCCCCACCTGAAATCAGGATGAGGTTGGTGCGGGGGAGCGGTTGGGCATTGCGGGCGACCAGTACTCGATCGAGAGTCGCAATTGCTGCCGAATAGCCGTCCGGATCGATTTCGCGAAGCAGTCGCTGGAGCTGTCGAAGGCCATGCGGCGCGGGAATGTCGCGATTAATTTGGAACCAGATCCCCTTGCCGTCATGCTCGAGTTCGTTGGTCTCGGGGTTCTTCTTTTTCTTTCCGTACATGAGCTCGGCAACGACAGATGGCTGGAGCTTTTTCCGCCATTTCGCCTCGCCAGCGATAAACCGCTCGATCTCACCTGCGTCGTTTAGCGCGAGCGCGAGGAAGTCCGATCCGCGACGGCCATAGACTTCGCGCTTCCGTTCGGGATCGCGGACAAGGGCGAACAGATAGGCCTCGGCATCTTCATGGTAGCGGAACAGGAAGACCGGGATCGTCCAGTCATGGCAACCGACATAATCGTAATGTTCGGTAAGCATGCCGGCCATGACTTCACCGAACAGGCCACGTCGCGTTATCGGCGGTAGGCAAGTGGGATAAGTGATATGCGCTGCGGGGCCATCCACATCGGGGTGAAGCTCGATGCCCATCTGTTCGTGAAAAAATGCGCGCGCATCTGCATGCGCGGATTCAAAATAGGTCACGAAATCGGCGATCAGATCATCGTCGCAGTCACAATCTTGCTCAAGCAAAAGGTGACCGTAATTGTCGATCTCGCTTGGATAGTCTTTAAGCCATCGTGCCAGCGCAGCCTTTGGTGGTGGGCAATTGTGCAAGCTCAATGTCTAGCTCCCCTGCGCCGTGTGTAGGCAAATTGGGCGGCGGGATGAAGCGCAAATAGTGACTCAAGTGCCTCATATTTGCGTTGGCGCGACCGGAATTAGTGTGCCTAGCTGATTGGTAGGAACGTTGGCAAAAACGTCCGCGCTCCCGGATTGCGATGCTGAGAGGAGCCTTTCCGGAGTGTCCAACGAGCCGGCCGACTTGCCGCAATCCAGTCTAACCGATCGCCGCCAAAATCTGCTGCTTTACTGTCATTCCCTCCCTTTCCTTCTCGGCAAAGACATAGATCCCAGAGTTATTGCTCGCGTTTTGCCAAAGCTCTCCGATGGCCCTCTTTGCGTTTGAATCGGCGACGAGGTGTTCGCCTTTGTACTCGACCACGAGCAATCGACCGTCTTTGAGCTTCGCGATGAAATCGGGATAGGTGCGCCCACCGGCTAACGGAAGCCAAAACGCGTCGGGGTGCTTGGCGACGTTCCGTACCCAGAACGCCACCTCCGAAATGCTGTCGAGTTGCTGCGCAGCCTTGAACTCCTCGCCATCGTCCTTGCCGTCAAATGCGGGGACGCGATCCCAGCCCAGATAGTGATTGCTGAACCGCCATTTCGTGCCACGGTAGCACGGTACGCCTGCAAACATGCCTTCGTGGAACCAGAAGCCGTTCTCGAACGACAGTTCGGGCTTTGCATCCGGAGCGAAAAGACATTTTTGATAAACGCCCTTCCGCACCTCGGCCCGGATTGCCGCGATTTTCTCGCGCAGTTTGCGGGCCAGGATGAACCGGCAACGCATCAGAGCGGCGAGCGGGATCCCGCGCGGGCCGGTGAGGAAGGCAACCACGTCGCTCAGCCAGGCTACCATTTCACCATGGCTGATCGCTCTGTCCGCCTGCCGTACCTGTTTAGCGAGCAGGTTGACGAGGCCGCCCGCCGTCCAGCCATCGACTGGCACGTCGAGCATCAACTGATCAGATTGATCACTATGCCGGACGAGCAGGTGATCGCCATCGAGGTCGATCTCGAAAGCTTCTGACGTGTCGCGCACATCAAATTCCGCCTTGCTCAGCCGCGCCGAATGATCCGCCAGCGACCATTCGAAATATTCGCCCAGAACATCAGCATCAGCGAAAACCAACTCTCCCTGCACGGCTGCCATCAGGCGAGGCACGACGAATTCCTCACCCTTCTCAGCCGGAGAGGCGTTGTGAGCATGCTCCAGCTCGTGCTGCGCAATGGCCTCGCGAACCACGTTTGCCGCCTTTTCCGGCAGGGCGGCGTAGATCACATCCTTTTCCGCCTGCCGCAGGAAACCCGTTACGGTGATCACAGGCGATCCACCCGGAGCTGCTTCGATCTTCACCTTTTCGGGCGCAGCGGCCTTTACTACGGCCAGCACATCCGGCGATGCATCGACCTCGATCCGGGCGGTCGGCTTGGGGCGCCGCTTCTCGCCCCACAGGCCCTCGTCTAGCGAACCCTGGCCGGCCTCGATGTTCGCCTCGGCTTCGCTTTCTTCGAAGCCCATCTCGACCAGGCGGTCCCGCAGCGTATTCGCCGCCTCGGCAAACGACTTCGAGACGAGGTTGGCATAGGCCTTGTTAAGCACTGCGGCCTTGCGCCGCGTGGCATAGGGCATGCGCAGAACGCGGCCGAGCAGCTGCTCCGCGTCGGTGGAGCTTTTGATGTTGGCGACCGAGCAGAAGACATAAGCGAAGGAGCAGTCCCAACCTTCCTTCAGCGCTTCCACCGTGATGACGTATTCGATCGGGCAATCGGGCTTGAACAGGTCGATCCCGTCCAGTTCGCGCTGATCGCCGGTGGCGACGGCAATGGCCCTGGGATCGATATGGTGCGTGTCGATCAGGTGCTGCCGCAGCACGTCGACGGTCACTTCGCGGTTCCTATCCTCGGCCTGGAACAGCACGATCGGGCGGATGTAGCCCACCCGGTCCCTCGCCGCTTCTTCCGCCAGTTCGGCGCGCTTCATGATCGCGCCGGTAACTGCGCCCTCCCATGTTTCATGCTCTTCAAGCCGTACCGGCAGCTTGATCATCTGCGCGTCTTTCAGCTCCAGCGCGCTGACTGAATGGAGGATGTTGCTCTTCCTATGGGGCGTGGCGGTGAATTCCACGATGGCGCAGGGGTTCACGCGTTCCTGGACCGTGCGGGACAGGCCGGTGACGGCCTTGTGCGCCTCGTCCACGATCATCAGCGGTTGGCGCAGATGGCACAGGTTGGCGAAGCTGAAGCGGATGTCGTCTGGATGGCCCCCAACCTTGGTGGCAACATCCGGCCCCAGAGTCTCCAGCCCGGCACTGCGCCGAGGCACCTCGCTGAACAGCGGCTCCAGCTCTTCATGATGGGCGTAGACCTTGCGGCCGTCGGTGCTTTCCACCCGCAAGGTCTGCAACGTGCCGACGACGACGCAGCAGTTGGCCGCAAGGTCGTGCGGGCGGATGCGGGTAAAATCGCCAATGTCGAAAATCCGCACGCGCCCACCGAACTGGTCGTCCAGCGCGCGGCGATAGGGGTGCTTCGGATTGTTAAGCGCTTCTGCCGTCTGGGTGCGGATCATGTTGGTCGGCACCAGCCACAGGACCAGCGGGAAATCCTGCTCGATCCAGGCATCCTTGGCGACGCCAATGGCGTGCGCGCCCAGCAACGTCTTGCCGCCGCCAGTGGGCAGGCGCAGGCAGACATAGGGCATTTCTTCCTGCCCCAGCAGCGGCTCATACTTGCCGCCATAGCCGCGCAGGCGCCTGGCCTGCTCCGGCTCCTGCGTGATCGCCTCATAGGCTGCCTTCGGCCCGCGCAGCCGTGCATCTTCGAAGAAGCGGCGCAGCACGCCCAGCGTATCGGTCTGATATTGCTTGAGCTGCATCAGCGGGCCCTCACGTCATAGGGGGTCTGCTTGAACACGATGCCCTCTGCCTTCAGCGTTTCGGGGGAAAGCCGGGAGGCTTCGCCATGGACGGTCATGGGCCCGGCAAAGTCTCCTGCAGAAGTGCGGATCATGGCCAGCGTCTTGCGGGTCAGCACGTTGCCGCCGGACACGCTCTTGTCGCCCAGGATACCGTTGTAGAGCAGGGCATAGCCGTGGCCTTCATGGCTGCCCAAAAACGGCCCGGAATGGGGGCTTGCCATCGGCTGTCCGGTTTCCGCGAACCAGATGTGGGCGGCTAGCGGCGCGAAGGATACCCCGGGATTGATCGCGCCGTCTTCGTCGAACACCGCCTCGCCAAGCCGATTGAAAGCAAAGCCGCCGCCTCCCTGCCAGCTCACCGCCTGGGAAATGCCCCCCTGTTCGCCCTCGACCACTTTCTTCAGGCGCGGCGCGCAGTGCGTGACGGCGTGATCGCCCATTTCGACGCCGATCCAGCGGCGACCCATTTTATGGGCAACTGCCGCAGTCGTACCGGAACCCAGGAAACTGTCGAGCACAAGGTCACCGGGGTTAGTGGCAATGTGTAAGATACGCTCAAGCAGTCGCTCGGGCTTCGGTGTGCCGAAGCTCACATCTGCACCGAACAAAGCGTTACATTCCTTTTTGCTTTCATCGGTGTGGCCGACTTCGGTGTGGGGCCACCAGGTCCAAGGAACCAACCCTTCTACCTCTGAGAGATAGCGAATGACGCTAGGCTGGGCCTTACCGTCTTTGCCCCAGTAAATACGTCCGCGGGCCTTCAGCTTTTCAAACTCGGGCTCGATCATGGACCAGCAACGCCCCTCCGGTGGACGATGCTGTGTCCCGTTAGGTGCCGTGATCACGTACATCTGATTGGGACGAAACCCCTGCGCCGTCATTGGCAAGCCGCGCCAACGCTTGGCCGGGTCAGTCTCTTTCGAATTGTCTGGATTCTTGTAAATCTTGGCCTGCTGCTCATCCAGCGGGATACGATTCCGCGATGCCTTGAACGCTTCTGGCGACTTGGCATAGACCATCAAGTATTCGTGCACATCGCCAATAGCTTCCCGGTTTTCACGGGAATATCGCTTTTGCCAGATATTGGAGGCGATGAAATTCCGCCGCCCAAACACCTCATCCATGATGACCTTGAGGTAATGTCCCTCGTTGTCGTCGATCGACACCCAGATGCTGCCATCTTCGGCCAACAACTCGCGCAACAGCACCAGGCGAGGCCAGATCATCGCCAGCCACTGGCTGTGCTCCAGATTGTCGTCGTAATGCTCGAACGCCGACCGGGTGTTGTAGGGCGGATCGATATAGATGCACTTCACCTGCCCCCGGTAATAGGGCAGCAGGCTTTTCAACGCCTCCAGGTTGTCGCCCTGGATCAGCATGTTGCCGGAAGCAGGATCACCGAAGGATAGCGCGTCGTCCCGCTCCAGCAGCCGATAAGCCACGGCATCCGCGCTCTTCACGTCCTTTTCGCGCGTTAACCACGACAGCGTTGGCATTTAATTCGGCTCCCTGTTCCAATTGCCTGAGCAATAGTGGGCCTATGGGAAGAGAGCAATTCAGCAGCGGTGGTTCTCCGGATTTGTCTCGGCGGTTGAACAACATCACACTGCGGGCAAAGCCCGCAGTTTCGGCCTGACGGCCGGGAGGGAAGGGGGGTGGGAAGAGAGTGACCGGACAAGGGGTTCGGTCGCAATCGATCCTACCAGGAGACAGTCCATGAACATCGGTGAAATCCGCAAGAACGCCAACGGCCAGCTGATCGGCTCCGTCGAAACGCTCACCATCACCCGCACCATCGGCCTCCGGCCGGTGACTTCCAGCAACCCGCGCGCGCCCAAGTACGAGATCGTCGCGCTCAACGACCAGCGCCGCTGGGTGATCGTCGGCGCACTGTTCGAACTGTCCTCGAACTCGACCGGCGAGAGCTTCTACCAGGGCAAGATCGACGACCCGTCGATGGCGCAGCCGCTCTACATCGCCGCCTTCCCGCGCGAGGATGGCACGATGGCGGTGGCCTGGCAGCGTCCGCGCCGCCGCAGCAGCCAGCTCGGCTCGGCCGAATACGGCGAGAGCGACATGTTCGGCGCCGACGATGTCAGCGGCAACGACCGCGCTGGCGAGCAGGCCGGCGAAGCCCGCCACGACGATGGCCTGGGCGACAGCACCGCGACCCCTCCGGGCAAGCGCGGCCGCGCCTCGGCCAAGGACGGCGCGGAACACGAAGGCGCGCTGCCGCCCCTCGTCGACGCCTGATCGACCATCCACTCCACTGACGGGGACCCAACCGCGGGTCCCCGTCCCCGTGGAAGGCCGCGCAATCGCCCCCCGCGCGGCCCGAGGCGGAACGCCGGCCTGCCCCCCGCCCGGCGTTCCGCCTCTTCATTTGCCTGGGGCCCCTTGGAGACCATCATCATGCAGACCGACAGCGAACGTTTCGCGTTCGAGACCCGGCGCCACCACGCCTTCGCGAGCACCGGCAATGCCTATGACGCCTCGCAGTGCGACGAGGCGATTGAGACCGGAGACACCCTGATCGTGCTGGCCGAACAGGTGGTGGCGATCGCCATGACCTGGCCGTTCGCGGTGACCGAGACCTGCGGCCAACTCCATGCCCTGTCAGCGCCGCGCCCGGGCGAGAGCCTCGCTGATCTCGCGCGCTCGCTGCATGTCAGGGCGGCCGACTTCCAACACGCCGCTGACTTGGCCCGCCGTCTGGGATTTGCGCTCGACCCGCAGCTGGTGCCGCTGCTGGACTTGCCTGCCGGGTGACCCGGGTTCGCTCGGGTCAGAGCGGAACCGAGGTCTGCGCCTCGAGCGTCTCGCCGGCAGGCGCGGTAACCGCATCGGCAATCACCCGCGCCAGTTCGAGCGCGGCGTCCTCGCGCAGGCATGAACTCGGGGCGGTGATCCCTACGCGCGCCCAGCCCGGGGCGTCGAGGATCGCATGCGCGACAGCAGACGTATCGATTCGTTCCATGCGGACAATGGAACATAGAGAGAACTTATTTGCAAGAAGCGCGGCCGGGCGATTGACACGGACCACCGTCCAACCGAGCATCGGGACATGTGCAACCTCTACCGCATGACCAAGGCAACCGCGGAGATCGCCCATCTGTTCGGCGCGCGGGTAGGCGAGGGCGCCAACTTCGCCGCAGAGGTCTATCCGGGTTATCCCGGCCTCGTCGTCGCAGAGGCCGAGGCCCGCGTCATGACCTGGGGCTTTCCGCTCGCGCTCAAGGGCAAGAGCGGGCAGATACTGAAACCCAAGCCGGTCAACAACGCGCGTGAGGACAAGCTTGGCACCGCATTCTGGCGAGCGAGCTTCGAGCGTCGCCGCTGCCTGATCCCGGTCAGCGCCTGGGCCGAGGCCGAGGGCGCGAAGGGGGCGATGACCCGCACTTGGTATTCGCTGGCGGGCGAAGACATCTTCGCCGTCGCCGGCATTTGGCGCCCGACCGTGGAATGGGGCCGGGCCTATTCGATGGTGATGGTCGATGGCTGCGCCCAGATGGCCGATGTCCATGACCGCATGCCGGTCGTGCTGGAGCGCAGCGACTGGGAGCAATGGCTGGCCGGCGCCCCGGCCGAGGCCTTTGCGCTGTGCCAGACATGCTCAAGCGAGCTTGAGGTCGAGCGCACCCCCGAACGCTGGGCGGCCCGCCGCAGCTGAGCGCGAGGGGAGGGGGACTTGAGCGGGGTCGGATCAACGACACCCGCGAAAGGACCTGACCCATGGGCGACCGCGCTCCCGTTCACATCACCATCGGCGGCGCATGCCCGCGCGAACACCTTGCAGCCTTCGCCGCCCACGCGGGCGACTATGACCTGCGCGTCGAATGGGACGGCGAACCGTTCGATGCCGCGGCGCTCGTCACGGGCGAGCCGCTCGAGCTTTACGGCACCGAGCTCAACGGCGGGCAGATCCCCAAGATCGACGCCTTCTGCGTCACGCATGGACTGCCGTTTCGCCGCTGGTCCGGAGGCTGCCTCGGTGCGTACCTTCCCGAGATCGTCGTGTTCGACGGCAGCGGGCCTTTGCGCGACTACACGGCGAGCGAGGACGAATGGGTTCTCTTTCCCCCGTCGTGGATCAGGAGCTTCACCCGGCTGCGCGACCTCAAGCACGAGATGGCGCGGGCTGAGCTCACCATTCCCGCGTTCCAGATTGTCGGCGGCGACCAATCATGATCGAGGCTTCCGACCCGGAACGCGCCGCCGTGCTCGCCCGATTTCCGCTCTCGCGCGTGAGCGAAGCGTTCCACGACGAGATGCTCGGCGTGCTCCCGCCGGTCCATCTGCGCGGCGCAGCTGGCTTCTTCGTCAGCGAAGCCGTGACCGACGATGTCCACGCTCAGTTCGTGGTGTGCCAAGGCCGGTTCTACGGCGCCTATGTCGCGCTGCGCGATCCCGCGAGCTGGATCACGCACGCCGCGATTGCCGCGTTCGATGCCGCCCAACCTGATCCGCCGGTGCTGAACTGGTATCCGGCGGACGGCCGGTGAGGGGAGGGGGCTTGGCTTCGGTGTTCCTATGGGGAGACCGACCATGCTTCGCACCTACACCGGCATCGGCGCGCGCGCGACGCCGCCCGAGTTTCTGGGCCTGATGACCCGCGCCGCCTTTGCGCTCATGAAGCGCGGCTACGTCTTGCGCTCGGGCCACGCGATCGGTGCCGACAGTGCGTTCGAACGCGGCGCTGGCAGCGCAGCGCAGATCTTCCTGCCGGTCCCGGGCTGGCGCGGCTCGGCAAGCAGCTTCCACGTGGGAACGCTCGGGGCGGAGCTTTGGGGCAGGGCGCGCGAGATCGCCGCCGCGCACCATCTCGCCTTCGCCGAGCTCTCGCGCTTCGTCCAGGACCTCCACACCCGCAACGTCTTCCAGGTGCTCGGGCCCACGCTCGATCGCCCTTCGGAATTCGTGCTGTGCTGGACCGCCGACGGCGAGGCCTCGGGCGGCACCGGCCAGGCGCTGCGCATTGCCGGGGCGCACGGCGTTCCCGTCTACAACCTCCAGCGAGCCCGCGAGCGCGCGCACGTCGAGCGCCACCTCGTCCTCTGATCCTTCAACCCCGCGCGTTTGCGCCGTTCTTCTGTCTGTCCCGGCGGATGATCCGTCCGGGCGCGGCGCGCGCACCAGCGAAAGCCCCCGAGCCATGCCGTCCCACATGCTTTCCCTCGAACTTGCCTGCACTAGCGAGGAGGCCGCGCGTTTCGCTGCGGTCGAGCTGTTCCTTGCCGATCTCGCCGCCGACCCGGCCGCGCAGCCGCCGGGCGAACTCGATGCGGTGTTCGGCGCCAAGGCGCGGGAGACCATCCTCGGGCTTGTCGGCCATCCCGAGCCGCTCGGGATAACCTGCCGCTACGACCGCGACACCGGCGTGATGACGCTGCAGGGGATCGATGGCTGCCCTAACCTCGCCGCGCTGCCTGTCCTGCTGCTCTGGCTCTACCCCGAGAAGCTGCCGATCGCTTATTCGGTCCACGTCACCGAGCGGCCCGAGCTTGCGGTCTGGACGATCGTCTCGCTCCAGCGGATCGAGATCACCCAGCACGCGGACGAAGTGCCTGGTCGGCTCGAAGCCTTACGCGCCACTGCTCCGGGCCCGCGCCGGATTGATCTCCTGCCGACCCGGCCGCTGCCGCGCGCCGAGGACTGAGCCGGGCTCAGGCGGCGGCCTGCGCTTCCCACGTTCGCCGGATCCGCGAGACGCGGGCCGGGAGCGGCTCGCCTTCCTTCCAGAACCGGTGCGCGACGCCTTGCCCAGCGAGCAACGCCTCGAGCGGCTCGGCGACCTCGTTGTCGCGATCGTGGATATGAACCGCGCAGGCTTCCTCGCCGGTGTCCTTCAGCACCAGACTCGCAATCGGCGTGTCGACGTCGAGATTGACCCGCAGGCCCTTCACGAACCGCCGCTTCTCGGCGATCGCCTTGGTGAGAAGGTAGCGCTCGTCGCTGGTCTCATAGGGCAGCCATTCGGGCGTGACCGGCATCAGCGCCACTTCGATCAGATCGAACGTGCCTTCGCGCCGCCGCGCGAATGAGCCCGCGATGACCAGGTGGTCCTGCTTGCCCTTGGCGCCGTGCTGCGCCTGCCACAGCGCGAGTTCGCCCGCGAACCGCTTGTGGAACCGGCGCGCCATGTCCTGGTCCATCACGAACGGCATGTCGCCGACATGGCGCAGGACGATCCGCTCCGCGCCGTGGGAAGCGACGATCTCCTTGATCTCTCCGACGACGACCATCATCTCGTCGCGCGAGCGGTAGACCCGCTCGAGCGCGGCGCGGCGGCGGGCGCGGATGTCCTCCTTGTCCTCGAGCCTGAAGCTTTCAGGCACGAACAGCACGTGGGGCAGGGCTTCGTGCTTTGCCCGGCACGACGCGGCTGCCTCGAGCAGCGCGCGCCGCACGACGAACCAGCTGCGCTTGCCTGCCATCTTGGGATGCCAATGGGTGAGCTCGGCCCGGTCCCACAGGACGTGGAGCAGGCCGCGCATCGAGAGCTTCTGCCCTGACGACTTTACCGTCGGCTTGTCGTTGGTCAGTGCCGCTGGCGCGAGCCGGGCGCTCCCTCGCGAGAGCGGAAAACCGAGCTTGAGGCTGGTCTCACCGCTTGCCTCATCGTCGATGATCGCCGCGCCGCGGACCTGGCCCATGCCGGTCAGGTAATCGGGCGCCTCGTAATGGTCGCAGGCGGTCGCGTGGTGCGCACCCGAGCCTGGCCAGCGCGCCAGCACGTAGCGGTCATTCCTGTGCGAAATGTAGAGCGGCAGGTCGGTCCCCTTGCGGCATTCGCACAGGACCGAGGCCTTTTGCGCGTAGGCTTTGGCCAGAAGCGGCTGAAATTCATCGCCTTCGGCCACGCTGCGGCCGAGCACACGGTATCGCTGGATCATTGGGTCTTGCTCCAATTTCTCGCGATCGACGCTGCCCGTTCGACCTCTCGCGCATCTCCTTCGGTTAGATGCGGCCCCGGATGGGCACGCTGGGATCAGTCTATCGGCCGCTGAATTGTCCCGCAAGTACATCGACTTTGTGGAAAGGCTGGATTGTCCTTGGCACTTGCCAATACCCGGGGTCGAGACGATGAACTGCCGGATGGGCTCTTCACTGAC
Source organism: Novosphingobium sp. FW305-C-111 (assembly GCF_058783565.1). Classification (NCBI taxonomy): domain Bacteria; kingdom Pseudomonadati; phylum Pseudomonadota; class Alphaproteobacteria; order Sphingomonadales; family Sphingomonadaceae; genus Novosphingobium; species Novosphingobium sp. FW305-C-111. Next base: position 11,939 of record NZ_JBYSYP010000016.1, on the reverse strand, counting down.
TTTGATCCACACGTCTGACTGGCACCTCGGTCACGAATTGCATGCACATACTCGCGAGGATGAGCACGACGCTTTCCTGGCTTGGCTTCTTGAGCAGATTGAAGAGACCGGAGCCGATGTTCTGCTGGTCACAGGCGACGTTTATGATGTCGCCAACCCACCTATCACTGCGATGCGCCGGCTTTTCACCTTTCTCAATGCAGCGACGCAGCGACGGCCAAATCTTCAAATCATTATCCTTGGCGGCAATCACGATAGTGCGGGTCGTATCGACCTTCCTGCCGCACTGCTTGGGGACGGGAACGTACGTTTCGTCGGTGCACTGCCTCGCCAGAACGGCGCGCCGGACATCGACGCGCTCCTCATTCCACTTGGCGGAACCGACGCGGAACCCGCAGGTCTCCTGGCTGCGATCCCTTTTTGCCGCCCCGGCGACCTTGGCCAACACAGCCTTGCTTCACTCTACGCTGAAGTAGCGGACCGGGCCGTTGCCGAAGCCGGCGACCGTCCGCTGATCCTGACCGGCCACCTGCATGTTGCGGGCGGCGAGGTTTCCGAACTTTCCGAACGCCGCATCGTCGTGGGCGGCCAGGAAGCTGAAGCAGCCAGCCTGTTCGACCCCCGCGCTGCATATGTCGCTCTTGGTCACCTGCACCGGCCGCAGACAATTACCGCGGCAATGCCGGTCCGATATGCCGGCTCTCCCTTTCCCCTCTCGGCGACCGAACGAGGCTATCGCCATTCGCTAACAATCGTCGAGTTCGCGGACGGCAAGGCCAGTTGGCGAGAGGTCCCGATTCCGCGTCCGGCACCCTTTCTTACCGTCCCGGCCGATGGTGCAGCCTCGCTGGATGCGGTCATTGCCGAACTCGAGGCACTGGTCATTGATCCGGACACGCCACCGGGCCGGCGACCATTCCTGGAAATCTCGGTCGCCGTTGACGGGCCAGATCCCCATTTACAGGCGCTGGTGCTTGCCGCGATCGCGGACAAAGCGGTCCGTTTGACGCGGATTCGGCAAGTGCGGGCCGCCGATGCCACCGATCTGGCCGAGGGGTTGACCGGCGATGACCTCGACGAGCTTCTGCCCGCCGACGTCTTCGCCGCGGCGTTCGCAAAGGCCCATCCAGGCGCCGATCTGCCCGGTAGTCTGGCCAGCGCCTTCGAGGAGCTCCTTGTGGCGGTTAACTCGGCGGAGACGGACTAATGCGCGTTCTCGCAATCCGTGGCCGCAACCTGGCGAGCCTCGCCGATGATTTCGAAGTCGACTTCGAGGCTGAGCCGCTTGGCAGTTCGCCGATTTTCGCGATCACCGGTCCGACGGGTGCCGGCAAATCCACGCTCCTTGACGCAGTTTGCCTTGCGCTGTTCCGCGACGTGCCACGACTGCGCAATGCCCCAGCCCAGGGAAACATCGGCAGGGACGGAATCAATCCGCGCGATCCGCGGGCCCTGATGCGTCATGGTGCAAGCGATGCCTTCGCCGAGGTCGACTTCGCCATGCCGGATGGCCAACGCTACCGTGCACGCTGGTCTGTCGCACGGGCACGCACCGGCACCTTGAAAAACGACGAGCACGCCTTCGAGCGCCTGGGTGATGGCGAGCGGCTAGGCGGAACCCGCCGCGAGACCGAAGCTGCCATTCTTGCCGTCATTGGTCTTACTGCAGATCAGTTCTGCCGGGCTGCGCTCCTGGCGCAGGGCGATTTCGACGCATTTGTGAAAGCTGATGCACGCGAACGCGCTGAACTCCTCGAGCGGCTCACGGGTTCGAGCATCTATGCCGAGCTGGGCAAGGCCGCGTTTGCCCGCGCAAGCGAACACAAGCAGCAGATCGCTGCTATCACCCGTGATATTGCCGCTCAGAACGGCCTCGACGACGCCGGGCGCGGGGAACTTGAAGCCGAGCTGGCCGCCGCTGCCGACGGTCTTGCCGACCTGCGGGCGGCGCTTAGCCAACTGGAGGAGGCCGAACGCTGGGAGCGCCGCGGGCAGGAACTAGCGGTGCTGGTTGCGACAGCTGCGGACAGCCACAAGACGGCCCATGATGCGCAAGTCGAAGCGTTGCCGCGGCGCGCCGCCCTGCTGAGAGATAGGGCTGCATTTGTCTTCGCGCCCAAGTGGCAGGCACTGGAGCGCGCGAGAGCAGGCGAACGAGCGCTTGATCATACTCTCGTCGTCTTGCGTTCCGAACTGGCCGGCCATGATGAGCGCGTTCAGCAAGCCGAAGCACATGATCAAGCCAGCGAACTGGCGCTCGCACGCCACCGCGAAGCGACGCGCGTACTTCAGGACGAAATCGGTCGCGCCAGTCAGCTCGATGCGCTGCTCGCGCAAGCAATCCGGCAAGCCGAACTCCAGGCGTCGACATTTCGCGATGCGGGCCAGAATGCGCAGGAGGCGGAACAGGCTCACACCAAGGCTCAGCACGCCCTCGATCAGGCTACGGCAGAGGAGACGCGTTCCAAAACCTGGCTGGCAGAGAACGCGAGCCTTGCCGCGATTGCCGGGCGCGAGGATGAGCTTGCCGAAATCTTCGGCGAACATGCCACCAAAGCTACCCGCCTCTCCAAGATTTTGGGACAATCCGGCGACGCCGAGGCGGCATTGCTGCAGGCCCAAACTGCGTGGAACACTGCACAAGACACGGTCATCCAATGCGCGAACACGCTCAAGGAGCGCGTGCAGGACCGTGAAGCCGCCGAGCGCTCTGTTCCGGATACGACGACTGAGGCGAATCTTGCGGAGCAGCGTGACCGCTTGGGCAAGATCGAACAGCTGATCGAACAAGCCACGACTGCAGCGACTGCGGCGAGCCAAACGGCAGCAGCAATTGCGCGAACCGGCGTGCGGCAACAAAAGAACAGGGAAGATATTGAGGCCAACACTGCTCGCCGGGCGGTGATTGCGAATGAACTTCCCGGTCTGATCACTCGCTCAGGCGAAGCCATGAGGTTGGCTGAACGCTTGGCCACTGCAGCGGATGACGCTGCGCTGCGCCTACGTCAAAGCCTTGTGCCGGGTGAGCCTTGTGCCGTGTGCGGTTCGAGTGATCACCACATTGAGCTGGTAAGCGGCGTCCTGGGCGAACAGGTTTCAGACGCGCGCCGGGAGGCACAGGCTCTCGCACGTGAAGTTGCCGACCGCGAGCAGGAGGCTGCAGGCCTTGTGGCTTCGTTTACGCTGCTCGAAGACCAGCAACGCGAACTCATTGCGGACGCAAAGGTGCAGCAAGACCAGAATGCCGAGGCGACCCAGCGCGTCGCTGACCTGCGTGGAAAGATAGACGATGCCGCAACGGTAGCCGGACTTGATGTGAAAACCGGCAATCTGGGCGAGAGTTTGGCGAGTGCTCGACTGGCGCTCGACAATGCTATGGACGCGGCACGCGCGTCGCGGGCCCGCCGGGACAATTCGATCAATGCCGAGCGTCTCGCGAATGCGGCAGCAGATGAGGCACAAGAACATTTGTCGAAAGCCAAAGAGGCATTCGACCAGCGCAAGCAGGCTCATCTCGATCTCGAAGCCGAAGCCGGAATATTGCGTTCGGATATTGGCCAGCTTGCGGGCCAGCTCGATCGCGCACTCAAGGGAACATGCCATTGGCCTGACCTTGCAAACGGCCAAGCCTGGCTTGCCGACATGTGCCGGCAATGGCGGGAGACAACTGCGAGTGCTCAAGAAGCCGGCGCGCGGGTTGCCACTGCAAGGGCTGTGGTTTCAGACATGCTGATTGCCGCGCGGACGCAGCAGGAACGTCTTGCAACATCCCGCGAGGCCCATGAGGCAGCTCAGGCCGAAGCGGATCAGAGGGCGGAGCAGAGACGAGCTCTACTCGGCGGCGAAGCGGTCGGCGACGTAAATGCCAGGCTCGCCCGAGAAGCTCACGAGTTCGAAACTGCTCGCAATGAGGCTCGTGATCGGCGTGCCGAGGCAGAACGAACTCGGTCGGACACACAGGCGCGCTTGCGTCAAACCGAGCAGCAGATAGTTTCTGCGGGCGAGGCCATCGCCCGTGAAGCCGCAGCTCTGATGGCGGAACTGGCTGCTGGTGCGATCGACGAAGCGGATGTCGCAAAGGTTGCGGCAGCCGGATCGGCAGTACTCAATACCGAAGCCGATGCGCTGGCGCAGATTGATCGTGACGCCAGCAGCGCTGCGCTCCTTCTGGAGCAGCGGCAAGAAGATCTTGCCCGCCATCAGGCGGCCGCGGTCCCGGATATCCTTGGTCAGGCACTGACGGAGGCACTCCAGGTGGCACGCAACAATGCCGAAACCGCAGACCGGCGTCATCGTGAGCTGCAACTGCGGCTGCGCGAAGATGACGCTGTGCGGATTCGCACTGCCGCCCTGCGCGCAGACCTTGAGGCCGCAAATTCAGCGGCAACCGTCTGGCTTACACTCGACGGCCTAATCGGGGACGCGACTGGCAAGAAGTTCCGAAATTTCGCGCAAGGCCTCACCCTCGATCGCCTGCTTGTTCACGCAAATGCTCGGCTTGCGGATCTGAAGCCGCGCTACAGCCTGGCGCGTGGCGAGGGCGGTGACATGATTATCGAAGTCATCGACAATGACATGGCGGGGCAAGTGCGCGGACTGCACAACCTGTCGGGTGGCGAACGTTTCCTCGTCAGTCTGGCGCTTGCCTTAGGTCTGGCCGAAATGTCGACGGCGCGTGGGATGCGGATCGAGAGCCTGTTTATCGATGAAGGTTTTGGTGCCCTGGATCCGGAAAGCCTGGGGCAGGCCCTCGCTTTGCTCGAACACCTGCACGCTGGGGGGCGCCGCGTCGGCGTAATCAGCCACGTCGAGGAATTGAAGGAGCGCATTGCCGCCAAGGTTGAAGTGGCTCCGACCGGCCGCGGGACCAGCGAGGTGCGGGTACTGGTTTCTGGTTGATACAGACCATTCGCCCGCTACGGGGCTTGCGATGGACGATCTGTTTTCTCCTCGCGGCCTTTCCGGGCGGACGCTGACGCGATCCGATCTCGCCCCGCTGGCCGGCGGCCCGCCGCAGGACATAGTCGACTGCGACCTGAGGACGCTGACCTTTCCGGGCTCGACCTGACGGGCTGGCGGTTCGAACGCTGCAATCTGCGCAAGGCCGATTGCAGCGGGACAAAGCTTGAAGGCTCGGTCTGGCAGGGTTGCCGGGCCCCCTTCGTGAGCGTGATCGGCGCCAATCTCAGCGAAGCCGCGTTCTTGGGCGGCGACTTCAACAATTCTGTCTGGCGGCGCGCGACGCTGACCTCGGCGAAGTTCATTGGCACAAAGCTCACCGGGGCGGACTTCTCCGAAGCGCGCGCGATGCATGTCCAGTTCGAGGAAGTGCTGCTGGTCAGCGCCAAGTTGCCCGGGTTCTCGTTCCGCAAGGACACCCTGCGCCGGGTCGACTTTTCCGGCGCCGACCTGCGCAAGGGCGACTTCCGGATGGCGGTTTTCGAGGACTGCAGCCTGCGCGAGGCGATGGTGGCTGGATCCCGCTTCGAAGGATCGGACCTGCGCGGTACGGATCTTGGCGGGCTGCGCCTGGTTGACGCGGGGCTGTTCCGCGGCGCGACGATCTCACGCGAACAGGCCGGGCAACTGCTCGGCGAACTCGGGCTCAACGTCCGCTAGGTCTGGGGCAGGGGGTTCAGCCCTCGCTTTGCTCGAGGTTCTCGACGACGCCATCGGCAAGGCCGAGGCACAGCGCGGCTTCCTCGCGGGTCAGCACGATCTCGCTTGCGGAGTGATCGGCTAGTTTCTTGCCCAGCACCACCGACACCGCGCGGGCAACCTGCAGTGCGCTCGGCATTTCCCCTCGATCGTCCATCGCTCTGACTCCTTGGATTTCGGACACGGTTCTGCCTGCGGCAGTCGGTCCTGCGCTTCGCGACATGACGGAAATATACCGGACCTGGTGCTGGTTGGCGAGGTAAAGGCGGAGGAGGGGCACCCCGGCACCCGCGCCCCGCGCGGGCTGGGGGCGACCCGCTCTACTCGCTAGGGCGCGCGTCGGTGCTGGCGCACCGCCGCCCATCCAAGCTCGCCGGCATGGGATGCCGGCCCTGCGGGTGACGATCGGGGCCAAGGGTGTGGGGCGGACAGTTGGGGGCATTGGCGCTGCGGCGCGCTGCGGCTAGGGTCTGCCCTATGCCCGTTGTCCTCGCTGCCGCCGCCCTGTGTTTGTCGCCTTCGGTCCACGACGGCGACACGATCCGTTGCGGCCGCGAGCGCGTGCGCATCGCCAATATCGACGCGCCCGAACTTCCCGATAGCCCGAAGTGCCAGGACCGGCGCCGGTCCTACGCTTGGTGCGACTTTGCCGCGGGCGAAGCCTCGCGCGTGGCGCTCGTCCGGCTGCTGTCGCGGGGCCGGGTTATGATCGAGCGGCAAGGGACCGATCCATATGGGCGGACGCTGGCCACTGTCTCGGTCGGCGGCGTGGACGCCGGCGACTACCTGATCGCGCAGGGGCTCGCGCGGCCCTGGCGCTGAGCGCTCACTTCGAGGGGCGGCTGTTCGGACCTCCGCGAGCTCTTCACTGGTGCGGTACCCGCGTTTGAGGCCGGGGCAGTTGTGCGGGCGGGGCCAGTCGCGGTGCGCCTCGTTCTGACAATACCGTCGATGAGGCCGCTCGGCGGCCAGCGAAAGTGTGGTTGGCGTATGCGCAGCGGGGCAAGGTCGGGGCCGGGCTGAATGGCGGCCAAGGCTGACGTGTCCAGAGCTTGCTGCCCTTCCGGCATGAATTGACGAAACCGCCCTCCGTTTGCCGATGAACCCTGCGGCGCCAGTCCCTGGCCGCAACCCAAAAGCAGCGGACCGTGAAGCCCTTGCAGGGCTTGCCGCACCACTCCTCGCTTTTGGGTTTCCCTCGCGTGCCGCTCGGTGCGGGCCCGGGCCTATCGGCGCCGCCTGTCTGGTTCATCGGCGGGCGGTTCCGCCGAATTCAACACCGGAGAAAGCTCATGAAGAACCTCGTCATCCTGATCGGCCGCATCGCGTCCGCCCCCGAAACCCGCCACGCCGGCGAGACCGCGATCACCACCTTCACCCTCGTCACCGACCGGCCCAAGCTGGTCGACGGCAAGACGGTCAAGAACGAGGCCGGCTACACCGAGACGATCCCCGAGTTTCACCGCATCACCGCCTTCAATGGCCTCGGCACTTCGGTCGCCAAGCACAAGAAGAAGGGCGATCTGGTCGAGGTCCAGGGCCGCCTCCACTACTCGAAGTGGACCGACCGGGAAGGCGTCGAGCGCTACGCGGTCGAGATCGTCTCCGAGGAAGTCCTCTTCCTCTAAGCCGAGCCGGGGAGGCGGCGCTGCCGCCTCCCTTTCGGGCCTTCGGCTGCGATGTCGGTTCCATACAAGTTCGGATTTTCGATTCATCCCAGCAAGTTGCTGCGACCCGAAGGGCCTGAACGCAGCAATGCCAAGGGTTCTCGACTTTACGGCGGCTCTGAATTTCAGGGCCGCCTCTTTTATGCCTTGGCTCTCGTCGCTCGCACTGACCGGTGCGAAAAATTCAACGGCCCCGGCTCTTTTCGCACTTGCAGCATGGAAGGGTGCGACCCATATAAAGTGTGCCTTTCAGGCATCCTCTCCCAAGACTTTCACGGGGCCGGCAGCAATGCTGGCCCTATTTTTTTGTTCATGGCGCCCGCGAATACTCGTCCATGAACTGGCAATTCCTCGCGACGCCCCATAGGGTCTGGCATCACCAATTCGAGGAAGCCTGACGATCATGGCCGATGAAACCCTGCTGGACCACGTTGCCGACATCGTCTCTGCCCATGTCAGCAATAATTCGGTCTCGGCAGCAGACCTCCCGGGCCTGATCCAGTCGGTCTATGCTTCGCTTGCCGCGCTCGGCCAGGCACCCGAGGCGGTCGAGGAAAAGCTCACCCCCGCAGTCTCGGTCCGCGCGTCGGTCAAGCCCGACGCCGTGACCTGTCTCGACTGCGGCGCCAGGATGAAGATGCTCAAGCGTCACCTTGGCACTGACCACGGTATGACACCCGCCGAGTACCGCGCGCGCTGGAACCTTCCGGCCGATTATCCGATGGTAGCACCTGACTATGCGGCGAAGCGCAAGGAACTAGCGGTCCGGATCGGCCTCGGCCGCAAGCCGAAGGCCGCTTTGCCAGAAGCACCTGCGAAGGCGCCCAAGGTCGCCAGTCCGCGCAAGAAGCTCGGTGTGGCGTTCGGATCGGCGGACGCCGCCTAATCCGAAGTCATCTAAGTTATTGATTTAACATAAGAAATATTATCAATCTCGACGGTCTCTGCAAAATAGAGATGTCACTGCTCAACCTTTTGCCCTGTCGTTTGCCTGGTCGAGCAGGTCCATGAATGTGCGCGCCGCATCGCGGTCGCGCGCGTCCTTGAAGGCGACGTCGAGGTCCGGCGCGGAACCCAGCATGTAGAGCAGCGACCACATCGCGAACCGGCGGCCCTTGTCAGTCTCGAGACCGAACTCAACCTGCATTCGCTCGACGCCGCTGGTCAAAGCCTCAGGCGAAACCGCTCCGAGATCATCGGTCCCAAAGAAGCGCCTCATCTGGTCGTCGAATTCCATCCAGGATGTCTCCTCAACCGCATTATCGCTTTGCCGCCAGCCTCTGCGGGCTAGACGGCCGCGTTGATCCGCTCCTCGATTTCCGCGAGGCGCGACACCAACTCGTCGAAGGCTGGCGGTTCCTCCATGAACATTTCCGCCATGGCAGCATAGTCGGCCGCGAGTTCGTCGCGCATTGCGTCGGTGACCGAGAGCCGCAATGTGCCGAGCTGCGCCGTCCCATAAGAGGCCTTGGCATCGGCAAAGAGCAGACTCTTGTTCCTGACGACCTGCGAGAGCAGCTCTCGCTCGGCCAATGCCCGCTCAGTGACCCCTGCAGCATCGAGCATGAACACGTCGTAGAAGTGGCGCGAGAGACCTGCCCTTAGTTTGCCGCTGTGGTGCAGCGCATGCAGGATCGTCGCCTTCTCCCAGTAGGTCCTCTCGAGCGCCAAAGTCGGCACAGTCGTTACCGCATCAGGCATTTCGCCCGGAAAGTCCTCGGCGACGTAGGGTACGATGTCGCGCTGCTCGAATGGCTCGGGATCGCCCCTCGCCCCAAATTCGAGCTTGATCCGCGGCTGCACGTAGCCCGTGCGCCCGCCATAATCGTTGCCGTAGTCGAGGCCGTAACCCGAGGATGCCGGGTAGTTGAACAGGATGGTCTGCCGATCCCCGTCATCGGGATCGGCCTCAAGGCTCCAGCCCTCGCGGGTGCCCAGGGCCTCCTCGATCGCTTGCGTGAGCGACGGCTGCAGGATCGTCGTGACCCATTCTTGCGCAGCAGCGCTGAGCGCCTTGCCGCGGCGTTCGCGCTCCTTGCCGCTGATCTCGCTCGCCATTGGCGAAGCGACCTCACCGAGCAGCGGCGCCGTGCGATTGATGGTGAGGTCGATGTCTTCCGAGAACCGCTTGATGATCCCGAAAGCCTTGGAGAGCGAGGTCCCGCCCTTGAAGGTCAGGACCGCGGCGAGTTCGGGCGCGCCCATCAGCCGGCGCAGGGTCCAGCATACCCAGAAGTCCTTCTCGACGATGAGCGGTGTGAGATCGCGGCGCGCAGCTGCTTCGGCAAAGAACGTCCGTCGTTCATCGGCAGGCCGCCTGGCAAATTCATCCATGATGCGCTGCTCCGATCTTCAGTACGACATCGCCCATCCACCCCGGCATTTGCGGGCGGCCCTTGAGCAGTGCCTGCACGTCCTTGTCGTCGAGCCGCGCGGCGAGCTGCGAAATCGCATCGGCATCGACTTTGTCCCGCCCGAGCCCGGCCAGCAACTGGACCACGCCGTTGGCAACCTCCGAGGCATGACCCAACACCGGGGCGCGGCTGTGCTTGAGCGTAACACTGCGGCCTGCGGCCTTGCTCACGCGGGTTCGTCCCGTCGTCGCATAGCTCGTTCTCGCCGGCACTTGTGTTGAAAGGCCGAGCCTGTTCGCCGCCGCAGCGGCTGAGGGTGCAAGCTTATCGCCGCTTTGCGCCGATACGGCCTGCGCGATCATCTCGGCGTCCGGTGTCAGCGCGCCCAGCTTGTCGTGCAGCCGCGGATAGTCGTAGAGGCCACGTCCGATCCTGCGAATCTCGCCCGCTTGCGCGAGGCGCGACAGTGCCATGTCGACCGAGCCGCGCGTGCCGAAGTCGATGAAGTGCCTGGGCGTGAAGACCCACCCCCGCCCCTTCGCGCGAACGCGCTTCATGATTTTGTCGGCCACGGCGGACATGATTCGAGTGCTCCTTTCGTTAGAAACTAGCACACATATTTCTAACAAACCATATCCTCCAGAAAGGCTCCCTGATGACCATCATGATCATCATCACCGCCTGCCTGCCTATCATCAGCGTCGTGGTTCCGGCATTGGTGATGGTGATCATCGGCAGGAGCGACTTGCATCGGCGGTCCGATCATATGGAGCGGCCCCGTTGGGATTGTCGCACTCGGTCCCGCGCGCCCTAACGGGCTGCGCTCCTGCGGGTGCGAAGTTTCCTCGCATTGGGCCGCCGGCACTCTCGCCTCCGCCTCCGTCGCCGTCCCGAGCCCGTGCGATGCACCGGGCCACGGGCCGACTGACTGTCTCCGGCAAGGGGTCCGTCTTTGGTGTTGGCCGCGCCGAAGACGGCGCATCCAGGGCGCCCCGCTTCAAGCCTGAGTTCTGCCTTGCCGAGTGCGCAATGGCGGGACGCAGACGAACTGTGTTTTGCGGTTAACCCCGAACGCCCGCGAGGGGGTTCGAGGGCAAAACCGTAATCTCTCTCTCATCTCGGTGGCTGAGCGAAATCAGCATCGCCATAGCATGACGCCTGGGAGATTGGCGGCAGTCAAGGATCGCGGGTGCCCCCCGATTTTGGCCTGCGGCGACTGGCGTCTTGCGAGCAAAAATCGGCTCCCCCCACGCCCGCTTTTCGCGGCGGCAGCGCATTCGCGCCGCCGTCCCTGACTGCCTGACTCCGGCGTCCCTCCGATGGGCATCTTTCATCAGTCCGATGAGAGACAATTCCCTTTGGAGGTTATCATGACGGACCGTTTCTCGAACTTCGCCGACCTTGCCGAACACTATGCGCGTGAAGTCGCCACGCCCGACTACGCCCGGGCGTTCATGGAGCAGACCGAATTTGCCAAGCTCTCGATCGAGCACGAACCGAGCAGCAGCGAAATGCCCGACCCTGAGGTGGCGCAGGCGGCAATCGAAATGATGCTGGCAACGGTCTTCGACCTGTTCCGCGACACCCGGATGGAAGACTTCGCGAGCGAAGTCGCCTGGGGCATCGCCAACAGCTTCCATGTCGTGGCGAAGCGCCTCGATGACCGCGAGGACGGACTCGCGAACCGGCTGCAGGAGAAGCTGCGCGAGTACGACCCGAGCGAGGTCTATGCGACCGACCTTGAGGACCTCACCATGCAGGCCCGCAGCCTTGCCGAATGCCGCGATGCGATGGAATGCATGCGCGACCATGCCGCACGGATCTACCTCGTCGAAACCGGCCGCCCTTTCTCGCCGGTCCGCGGCTCGCGGGTGTCGTCGAAGACCAACGCCTCGATGATCGAAGCGCGCGATTATCTCGCGGCACAGAAGGCGCAGCGGCGCGAGCAGTTCGCCCCCTCGGGTCCGGTCGTGGTGTTCTCGGGCGGGCAGCAGTTCACCGACATTGCGCTGGTCGAAGACTACCTCGATGCGATCCATGCCCGGGTGCCCTCGATGGCGCTGGCGACGACTGCCCAGAACAAGGGCGCGGACGTGATCGCGGCGGCATGGGCCTCGCGCCACAATGTCCCGGTGATTCTGTGCAAGCCCGATACGTCGCGGGGACCTTCAGCGCCCTATCAGCGCTGTCAATCGGCGTGCAAACGGGACCCCCTATCGGCGCGCAAAAGGGACCCCCTTTCACGATGGCGCAAGGTTGA